>DASULD010000100.1:0-2508 GCA_036278355.1 Sphingobium sp. | reverse complement strand
GCGCAACGCTATCTCCCCGTCTGCGCTGAAGCGGCATTGCGCGAAGCCAAGGTTGGGCGTCCAACGCAGAACCTCCGCCCGTCCTTCGATCCATTGTCCTTCGACGGCGGCGCTCAGGAAATCGATGCTGAGCGAAACGGTTGGTCCACTCCGCCCCGAGATGAAGCCCACATTCAGCCCCATGAGCACATCGGCCATTGTCGCCCAGGTGCCGCCGTGACAGTCGCCGCGCGGATTGCAGTGCTGGGGGCCGACGTGAAAGCCCAGGGCAACATGTCCATCCGCTTCCTGGCGGACATAGACGGGATCGAAGGCTCGCATCACCTCATCCAGCTGCTTCAGCCGATGGAAGCCCGCCACCATCTCCGCTGTCCTATGTTCCATGTTCCGCATGATCCGGCAGGATTGCCTCCGCCTTCCCTCGGGGGCAAGACGGACGGGGGGCAAGGATCACATGACCGATAGACCGGAAAGATACCATCGCCAGCGCGGTACATGGCGCGCTATGCTGGGCATGAATATGTTGGAGGGTGGAAAATGGGCATGAAATGGCTGAAATCAACGGACTGCATCAGCTTCGCGGTACGTGACAATGTGGCCCGCATCACCCTGAACCGTCCCGAAAAGCGCAATGCCCTTTCGGGTCGGATGCTCAAGGAACTGCATCAGGCGCTGCTAGAAGCCGACGACCGTCGCGACGCCAACGTCATCCTGCTTTCAGGGGAGGGGCGGGACTTTTGCGCAGGCTATGATCTGACGGACAGCTATGGCGGCGCAGCCGACGCGGCGACGGAATATGACCCGGCCGCTTACAGGAGCCGCGCGGGAACGATCGACGACGACATCTGGAACCTGGAACGGCAGCAGGACCTGACCTCCATCATGCTGGACCTGCACAAGCCGATCGTGGCGAAGGTGCAGGGCAATTGTCTGGCGGGGGGCACGGACCTGGCCTTCTCCTGCGATATCGTGCTGGCGGCGGATGATGCGAAGATCGGCTTTCCCGCCGCCCGGGCCAATGGCACGCCACCCACGAACCTGTGGTTCTATCACTGCGGGCCGCAATGGACCAAACGCATGCTGTTCACCGGCGACACGATCAGCGGCATCGACGCCGCGCGCATCGGCATGGTGCTGGAAGCCTATCCGGCGCCTGAACTGGATTTCGAGGCGGATGAAATGGTGCGCCGCATCGGCAGCGTCGACGCGGAGATACTGGCTACGCACAAGCGCGTCGTCAACGCGCAGATGGAGCTGGCTGGCGCGAAGCAGTCCCTGCGCTATGCGGCCGAACTGGACGCCCGCGCCCATCTCAGCGCCGGTCCGCGCCGCAGCCAGTTTCGCAAGGACATGGCCGAAAAAGGCCTGAAGGAAGCCCTGGCCAATCGCGATGCGCCATTCGGCAAGGGGCGTATCGAACTGCGCGCGCGGCGGCCCCGGTCGGAATGACAGCGCCGCCGTATCCTTCACAATTGCGATATGGAAGGGGCGGGGCTTTCATGCCCGACAAAACATGGCAGATGCTGACGCCGTATTGCAAGAATCCGGCCTTTCGAAAGGACGACTGAAAATGACCAACAGGGCAACCCCCGATGCGGCGACCCAGATAGAAATCTATCGCCGCATGGCGCTGATCAAGGCCAATGACGAACGGTCGCGGAAGGTCATCATGAACGGGCGGCTGGTCATGCCCTATTACAGCCCGCGCGGCCAGGAAGTGATCCCCAGCGCCATTTCGGTGAACCTGACCGACGACGATTACATCTGCACCATCTATCGCGGCAGCCACGACCAGCTTGCCAAGGGTCTGCCGCTCAAGGATCTTTGGGCGGAAGTCGCCGGCCGCACGACCGGCACCTGCAAGGGCAAGGGCGGGCCGATGCACGTCACCTATCCCACCAAGGGCATCATGGTGACGACCGGCATCGTGGGATCCACCATGCCGATCGCCAATGGCCTGGCATGGGGATCGCAATTGCGCGGCGATGGCCGCGTGACGGTCGCGTCCTTCGGCGACGGCGCCGCCAATATCGGCGCGTTCCATGAATCGCTCAACCTGGCCGCCGTCTGGAAACTGCCGGTGATCTTCGTTTGCCAGAACAATGAATGGGGCGAGCACACCGCCTACGACAAGACCAGCAACGTCAAGGTTGCGGATCGCGCCGCCGCCTATGGCATGCCGGGCGTGCGGGTCGACGGAAACGATCCCTTCGAAATGTACGCCGTGGCAAATGAGGCGATCGCCCGTGCCCGCGCCGGCGAGGGGCCGACGCTGATAGAGGCTATGACCTACCGTTTCTTCGGCCACGTATTCGGCGATGCCGACGCCTATATGGACAAGGCGCGCAAGACCGAGGCGATGGCGAACGATCCCGTCCCCCGCTTCCGCGCGCTGCTCATCGAAACCGGCGTCGCGAGCGAGGAGCAACTGGCCGAAATGGAGGCCGCCATCGAGAAGGAGATCGACGAAGCAGTCGAATTCGCGCTGGCGAGCGATTTCCCCGGCGT
>DASULD010000099.1:0-23927 GCA_036278355.1 Sphingobium sp. | reverse complement strand
CATAGTCGAAATCCGTTGCGGTATCCGGGTCCACCATGATGTAGCGGCTGTTGAAGATATTGAGGCCCTTGTTTTCCATCGCGCCGAAATTGAAGTCACTGACAGCGACGATGTTGAACACATCGAGGTCATATTCGCGGCCATAAACACGCTCATCCCATGCCATCGCGCTCTTGAGCGCCGTCATGGCGTGTGTGGTACGGGGCAGATCCTCGTCACGCACCCAGATGCCTAGCTTCACCTGTCGGCCGCTCATGGTGGTAAATGTGTCGGCATTACAGGCGAGGTCGCCTGCGACGAGCGCGAACAGGTAACAGGGTTTCGGGTACGGGTCGTTCCACTCCGCCCAGTGCCGTCCGTTGTCGCCGTCTCCGGAAGCTACCGGGTCACCGTTGGAGAGCAGGACAGGAAAATGCGCCCTCGCGGCTTCCATCCGCACCGAATAGCGACTCAATATATCGGGCCGGTCGGGAAAGAAGGTGATCCGCCGGAATCCTTCGGCCTCGCACTGGGTGCAGAGCATGCCGCCGCTCGCATAAAGGCCCATCAACTGGCTGTTGCGCGCGGGCGAAATCGCGACTTTCGTCTCGATCACATGCCGTTCGCCTTTGAGCGCGATCGTCAGCGAGGAGTTGTCCCGGGAGACGCGGTCGGCGGACAGTGTTTCTCCGTCAGCCGAGACAAAAATCAATTCCAGGTCTTCACCGTCAAGCCGCAGCGGGCGGTCATGAGCGCCATTGCGCGTGACGATGAGCCGTGCCGTTACCTCAGTGCGCTGGGCATCGAGGCGGAAATTCAACGAGACCTCCGGCACCAGCCAGTCAGGTGGGCGATAGTCACTGCGATGGATGACGGCGGGTGCGGCGGTTGTCTGAATGTCGAGCATCCGCCGCTTGTACGCAGCAGGGCGGGCCCGCACAATCGCCTTGCCATGCGCCACCGCTGCTATTTAACGCCGTTATTGTGGGAGACATGCTGATTCTGGGCTTGGGTTATACCGGCGCGCGTCTGGCGGCTGCCCTCCGCACGCGGGGCTGGCGCGTGTCCGGTGTGCGGAGAACGGCGGCAGGCGAGGACGTCCTTGCCTTCGATGACGAAGCCGCAGTGCGGGCCCGATTAGGGACCGCCAGCCACATTCTTTCCTCTGTGCCACCGGGGTCAGACGGCGCTGACCCGGTGCTCACACGCTTTGGCCCTGCCCTTCAGTCGAACAAAGCGGTGTGGGTCGGATATCTCTCATCCACCGGCGTATATGGCGATACCGGAGGAGCATGGGTGGACGAGAGTGCGCCCATCGGCACCGGCCGCCGCAGCGCCCGCGCGCGCGCCGATCTCGCCTGGCAGGCGCTCGGGAAGAACGTCCGGACATTCCGCCTGCCAGGAATATACGGGCCGGGCCGCAGCGCGATCGACCGCGTCCGCGCCGGAAGCGCGCACCGCATTGACTTGCCCGACCAAGTGTTCAGCCGAATCCATGTCGACGACATCGTGGCAGCCGTCCTTGCCAGCCTTGATGGGCCGCCGGGCGTGTACAACCTGGCCGACGATCATCCCTGCGACCAGAACGCGGTGATCGAGTACGCCTGCGGGCTGATCGGCGTGGACCCTCCGCCCTTGCTGGCGATAGAGGACGCCAGGCTGAGCGCCCAGGCCCGCGCCTTTTATTCCGAGAACCGCCGGGTCGCCAGTGGACGCGCCCGGCGCCTGCTGGGCTGGTCGCCGCGCTATGCCGATTATCGATCCGGGCTGCGGTCCTGCCTGCTTGATTGAAAGGCCCTCGCCTACGAGGCGGGGATAGAGGTTAGGGACAAAGGACCGCGCCTCGCCTGCCATCGCAAGCCTATTTCTGCCCTATAATTTCCCCGAGCGCGTCCGCCGCAGCGTTGCGGAGAAACGGCTTTTCGACCCGCGGGGCGTCGGCGTAAAGTCCCAGCGCATCCCGCTCACGGTATCCGGTGACAAAGACGAACGGGATGCATTTCGCGGCCAGCCTGTCCGCCACCGGAAAAACAGCCTCCCCCCCAAGATTGACGTCGAGTATCGCGCCATCGAGCGAGGGTGTCTGCTCGATCAGTTCCAGCGCCTGTTCGACCGAAGGCGTCGGCCCGACCACGATGGCACACGCATCCCACAGCTCCTCCTCCAGCTCCGCCGCCAGAAAATATTCGTCTTCGACGACCAGGATAGACAGGTTGCGCAGAGGGTGATCCGTCATTGGCCGTCCTCCTCCTTCTTCCCCGATACGGGGATTGCGATAGTGCAGCGGATTCCATCCGTCTCAACGGTATAGGTCGTTTCGGCGCCGAGCTGATACGGCAATGCCCGTTCAATCAACTCGCGCCCGGCCCCACCCCCCTGCGGCGGCGCGTCCTGCGCAGGCACAATGATTCCGCTTTCACGCCAGTCGACATGCAACCGTCGCGGCACGACATCGGACTCCAGCCGCCAGCTGATGGTAAGATTGCCCTCCGGTTGACGCAGCGCCCCGTATTTCAGCGCATTGGTGAAGAGTTCGTGAATTGCCAGAGCGAGGATATGCACGGTGCTGGACCGCAGTGCGATCCCCTTTGGTCCATGCAGTCTCACCTGCCCGTTCAACTGGTGGTTCTGGCCCCCCAGGGCCGCGAGTTCGCTGCCGATCAGTTCATCGAAGGAGATACGATCGTCTTCTTCCAGACGCGCGAGCAGCGCCTGGACGCGCGACAGCGATGAAATGCGTTCGCCAAATTGCCGTCCAAAGTCGTTCAGGTCCTGGCTGGAGCGGAGCGCCTGATCGGCGATCCGGCGAACAACCCCCATCAGGTTGCTGGTGCGATGCTGCAACTCGGCAACGAGAATCTGCTGCCGATCCCGCCAGCTCTGCCTCTCCGTCGCATCCTGACCGATCTTGAGGAAGCCGACGATCGCGCCTGCCCTGTTCCGCAACGCGCGCATCGAACCTTCGATAAATACGCGGGACCCGTCCTTGCGCATGTGCCAGCGCACGTCCGATGCGACGCCGTTCTGGGTGGCCGTCGCGATTTCCTTTTCATCCTCATTGCTCGCGCGGTCCTCAGGGGTCCAGAGAATCTTCGCGGCCTTGCCGACCATCTCGTCGGCGCCATAGCCGAACACCTCCTCGGCCCCGGGAAACCAGTCCGTCACACGCCCGCCGGTGTCGACGAGGAAGATCGCGTAGTCCTTCGCTTCCTCCACAACCAGCCGAAAGCGCTGCTCCGTGGTGCGGAGTTCGGACAGCTTGAAGAGACGATCCACAACCGAGCCCAGTATGGTGGCGTAGGTCCGCAGGAACTGTGCGTCTTCTTCGGCGAGCTGGCGTGGCCGGGTATCATCCACCTGAAGCAGGCCGTAGGCCTTCCCACCCGGTAACAGGATGGGCACATTGGCGAGCGCGACTACCCCAGCCTTCTTCATGAACTCGGGCACGTCAAAGCGCGGCTCTTTGTGGATGTCCTGTACGATGACGGGACATTTTTCCCGGATCGAGAACGTTTCGGACGAGTTCGCGCTCATCATCAGATGGACTTCCCCGACAACATTAGGTCCCCAGCCCACACCGGCCCGCACGAGCAGGCTGTTACCATCATCCTCAATTTCCAGGACCTTGGCGCGCGCCGTACCCATCGCCTCGGCCACCAGACGGCAGGCTTCGTTCAGCACCTCGTCGATATCTTCGCTTTGCAGCGCAAGCTCGCCGAATTCGCCCAGCAGTCGTTGCCGCCGGAGAAATAAGTCTCGTTCATCCCGCATCGATTGCTCCGACTGACGTCGCGATTCGATGCAAGGAACGCGCGAGGGGTTCCGTCGATCCCCCCTTTCTTTAGTCATCCGCTATGTTACGGGCCCGTCGCCTTCACGATAACGCTCTTTTCGGTCCTGGCGATTGATCGTTTGCCCGCTGAAGCCTATCTGCACGCTCACGAACAGGGACAGACACCACGATGAGCACCAGAACCGATGTGGATGGGGACGATCCGGCAATCGAAAGCCGCGACCAGTTGATCTCTGTCTTTGCGCGTGGCGAAAAGCCGCGCGAGCGCTGGCGCATCGGTACCGAGCATGAGAAGTTCGTCTACTCCCGCGCGGATCATCACGCGCCGAGTTATGACGAAGAAAAAGGCATCCGTGCGCTCCTGCTGGGCCTTACCCGATTCGGCTGGACCCCGGTGACCGAGGGCGGGAACGTCATCGCCCTTGCCGGCGAAGACGGCACGATCAGCCTGGAGCCGGCAGGGCAGCTGGAGCTTTCGGGCGCGCCGGTCGAGAACCTGCACCAAACCTGCGCGGAGACCGGGCGCCACCTCGCGCAGGTGAAGGCGATCGGCGATGAACTTGGCCTCGGCTTCCTCGGCCTGGGCATGTGGCCGGACAAGCGGCGCGAGGACCTGCCCGTCATGCCCAAGGGCCGCTATGGCATCATGCTGCGCCACATGCCGCGCGTCGGCAGCCTGGGCCTCGACATGATGCTGCGCACATGCACCATCCAGACCAATCTCGATTATGCGAGTGAGGCGGACATGGTACAGAAATTTCGCGTTTCGCTGGCGCTGCAACCCCTCGCCACCGCGCTTTTCGCCAACTCGCCGTTCACCGAAGGGGCGCTGAACGGCTGCCTTTCCTATCGCAGCCACATCTGGTCGGACACTGACGGAGCCCGAACAGGCATGTTGCCCTTCGTGTTCGAGGACGGTTTCGGCTATGAGCGCTATGCCGACTATGCGCTCGATGTACCGATGTATTTCGTTTATCGCGACGGCCAGTATATCGATGCGGCCGGGCAGAGCTTCCGCGATTTCCTCGACGGGCGCCTGCCCGCTCTTCCGGGTGAAAAGCCCACCGTTTCCGACTGGAACGACCATCTGTCCACGGCTTTTCCGGAGGTCCGCCTAAAAAGCTTCCTTGAGATGCGCGGAGCCGACGGAGGACCCTGGAGCCGCATATGCGCGCTCCCGGCGCTCTGGGTGGGCTTGCTGTACGACCAGGCGGCGCTGGATGCGGCGTGGGATCTGGTGAAGCATTGGACGATGCCGGAGCGGCAGGCATTGCGCGACGCGGTCCCCAAGCTGGGGCTCGACGCCCCGGTACCCGGCGGGCGCCGGCTGCGTGATATCGCGCCGCAGGTGCTGGACATCGCGCGGGGCGGGCTTGCCGCGCGATCACGCCTGAACGCCAGCGGCGACAATGAAACAGGCTATCTTGCCAGCCTTGATGAAGTCGTGGCGCGCGGAAAGACCCCGGCGGAGGCGCTGCTCGACCGTTTCAACGGGGACTGGGGAGGCGACGTCTCCCACATTTATTCCGAAGAGAGTTTCTAGGGCGGATCGACGATCACCTCATGATGCCGTCAGGCGTCCAGCGCGGTCATCCTGAAGATGCCCTGCGCGTTGGCGCTGTCAAACCGAAGGTCAAGGCGACCTGTTCCCGGGTCGATATCCCGGCTGATGAACTCATAGAAGGAGCCGGGAACCGCGCGCCGTATTTCCGACCCGTCCTCGGCGCGAAAGGTCCGTTCCACGAGATCCGCACGGGTCGCGGTCTGCCGTACACGGCCGCTCCCGGAAATCTCGATCCGATCCTTCATGGCCCGGCCAGCCTTCCGCTGGCTCTGCACCAGGGTATCGATATCCTCCACCCGATCGGTGCCGTGGTTGAATGCGTTGCCCTCCGTCGCGATCCACGCGGCCTCATCGCTTTCGTGCTTCAGCGCCTCATAATCGGCGAGTGCAGGTGCGTCATGATGACAGCCGAAAGCCGACACCAATGCGGGGAGCATCTCCGCCGCCTCGCCTGACGGCAGCCAGCCCCGCGCCCCAAGCCTCGCCAGCGCAGCCTTGACCGCGTCGTCCAGAGGGTCACGGGTCGAACCGAATACCCGCCCCGCGATGTCCCAGAAATCGCCGCCGAAACGCTCGACATGCAGTTCGCTGACAAAATACTGGGCGATTCCTTCGGGATTTTCATCATGGCACCAGGCGAACCCGGTCATGCGCAGACGATCGAGCGGATAGACACCCACCCGGCGATAACCCAGCGGTTCCAATATACGGGCAAAGGCGTCGGCTCCCGGAGGAAGCGCACCGGTCGGTGCATCGCCGGGCATACGGATCGTGCGTAGCGCGCCGTGATCGAGCCGGATGCGCCGTCCACCGGCAAGGCTGTCGGCGACATAGGCCGCGCCAGTGGGCACGCGCGCAAGAAGGCCGTGATGAAGCGCGACGCTGAGCGCGACCGCGAGTTCGGCCGCCGCTGTCCGGCCCGGTCCAACCTGTGGAAGGTCCGGCAATTCCATGCAGGCGACGGCGCGCGGTGCATCCGCGCCCAGCGCGGGCACGAGCAATGCGGCAAGCCTATCTTCCATCATTGGTCCAGTATCCGCCTGCCGAGCGACGCTTTCAAGCCCAGCTATCTTGTGCCTGCCCCGCACCGCCCCTACAATCGGACGATGGGCAGGCACCGTCATCAGGAGTTTTCGGGCACGTCGCTACGCGACGCGGCAAAGTCCGCGTTGGAGGAGCATGGCGAACAATGGACGGAAATGCGAGCCGCAATTTTCGATGCACTCGCGGAGCACGCGCGTCCCACGTCGGCCTATGACATCGCAGATGCGGTGTCGAAGGCGCGCGGGAAACGCGTTGCGCCCAACAGCGTCTATCGCATTCTTGACCTGTTCGTCACCTCCAACCTCGCCATACGGGTGGAAAGTTCCAACGCCTATCTGGTGAACGCCCATCCGGGATGCATGCATGACTGCATGTTCCTGGTCTGCATGAGTTGCGGGCGAGCGATCCATGTCGATGACGACCATTTGACATCCAGCGTTCGGGCGCGAGCCACGGCGGAAGGCTTTACGGTCCTGCGCCCGGTCATCGAGGTACAGGGCCGCTGCGCGGAGTGCAACACCGCCATATGAACCCCGCATTATTACCGCAACGCATTCGACAAGGAATGCCGCGGCGTCTATGCTGCCGCGCGGAGACTATCACTTTATGAACGATCGCCCCTCGACACCCCTGCTGGATCAGGTCAACGACCCGTCCGATCTGCGGCGTCTGAAGCCGGATCAACTTCGCCAGGTCGCCGACGAACTGCGCGCGGAGACGATCAGCGCCGTCGGCGTGACCGGGGGGCATCTGGGCTCTGGCCTCGGCGTCGTCGAACTGACCGTGGCGGTGCATTATGTCTTCGACACGCCGCGCGACAAACTCATCTGGGATGTCGGGCACCAATGCTATCCGCACAAGATACTGACCGGCAGGCGTGACCGCATCCGCACGCTGAGGCAAGGCGGCGGACTGTCGGGTTTCACCAAACGCTCCGAGAGCGAATATGACCCTTTCGGTGCGGCGCACAGCTCAACGAGCATCAGCGCCGCATTGGGATTCGCGGTGGCCAACAAGATGGCCGACAATCCGGGAAAGGGGATCGCCGTGATCGGGGACGGCGCGATGTCCGCCGGCATGGCCTATGAGGCGATGAACAATGCCCAGGCGGCGGGTAATCGCCTGATCGTCATCCTCAACGACAACGACATGTCGATCGCGCCGCCGGTGGGCGGGCTTTCGGCCTACCTCGCCCGCCTCGTTTCGAGCCGCGAGTTTCTCGGCCTGCGTGAGATCGCGAAGCGGGTCGCGCGGCATTTGCCCCGGCCGCTCCAGTCGGCGGCGCGCAAGACGGATGAATTCGCGCGCGGACTGGCGATGGGCGGTACCCTGTTCGAGGAACTGGGCTTCTACTATGTCGGGCCGATTGACGGCCACAATCTCGATCAGCTTATTCCGGTGCTGGAGAATGTGCGCGATGCCGCTCAAGGTCCGTGCCTGATCCATGTGGTAACCCAGAAGGGCAAGGGCTATGCCCCGGCGGAAGCGGCCGACGACAAGTATCACGGCGTACAGAAATTTGACGTTGTCACAGGTGAGCAGGCCAAGGCTCCCCCAGGCCCGCCCAGCTACACCAGCGTGTTCGCAAGAGCGCTGATCGCGGAGGCTGCGCGCGACGGGACAGTCTGCGCAATCACCGCCGCCATGCCCTCTGGCACCGGCCTTGACAGCTTCGCCGAGCGGTTCCCCGACAGATGTTTCGACGTCGGCATCGCCGAACAACATGCCGTGACCTTTGCCGGCGGCCTCGCCGCCCAGGGGATGCGCCCGTTCTGCGCGATCTATTCGACCTTCCTCCAGCGCGCCTACGACCAGGTGGTGCACGACATCGCGATCCAGAACCTGCCGGTGCGTTTCGCGCTGGACCGCGCTGGTTTGGTCGGCGCCGACGGTTCGACCCATGCGGGCAGCTTTGACGTCACCTATCTGGCGAGCCTGCCCAATTTCGTCGTGATGGCCGCAGCCGACGAGGCGGAGCTGGTGCATATGGTGCATACCGCCGCCTGCCATGACGACGGGCCGATCGCCGTGCGCTATCCCCGCGGCGCGGGCACGGGCGTACAAATCCCTGACACCCCTCTGAGGCTGGAGATCGGTAAAGGCCGCATCGTGCGTGATGGTAAAAAGGTCGCGATCCTTTCCCTGGGTACGCGGCTGGCCGAGGCGATGAAGGCCGCCGATGCGCTGGACGCGCGCGGCCTCTCCACCACGGTTGCCGACATGCGTTTCGCCAAGCCTCTGGACGAGGCGCTGGTCCGTCGCCTGCTCGCCACCCATGAGGTCGCGGTGACGATCGAGGAAGGCAGCATCGGCGGGTTCGGCGCCCATGTGCTCACGTTGGCGAGCGATGAGGGGCTGATCGACGGGGGACTCAAACTGCGCACCCTGCGCCTGCCCGACAAGTTCCAGGAACAGGACAAGCCGGAGCGGCAATATGCCGAAGCGGGCCTTGATGCCGATGGCATTGTGGCAACGGTGCTCGCGGCGCTGCGCCACAACAGCGCGGGCGTGAACGAAGCCGGGGCGCGGGCTTGACGTTGCGAACCGTCCACTCCCGTTCGGGCTGAGCTTGCCTACGCCCCATTCTTTCACCGAAAAGAAGAATGGTCTCCCGGCTGGCTCGCCTGGCAGGCCGCGCGGGACATATGGAAGCATGGTGTGAGGACGGGATATCGCATCGGCTTGCTGGGGGGGTCTTTCAATCCGGCACATGGCGGTCATCGCGCGATCAGCCTGTTCGCGCGGCAGGCATTGGCTCTCGACGAAGTCTGGTGGCTGGTTTCGCCCGGAAACCCCCTTAAAACAGGCAAGGACATGGCACCGCTGGGCGCTCGCCTCGCCCGCGCGCGCGATGTGGCACGGCGCGCGCCCATCCGCCCGACCGCCATCGAGGCGCAACTGGGCACTCGCTTCACCGTCGACACGCTGCGTACGATCGTGCGCCGTTTCCCGCGCCAACGCTTCGTCTGGCTGATGGGAGCGGACAATTTCCGCCAGTTCGGCCAGTGGAAAAACTGGCGCGCCATAGCGCACATCATGCCCATTGCCGTAATCGCCCGTCCGGGTTATGATGGCCGTGTTCATGGTTCTCCCGCCATGAACTGGCTGCGGCGCTTCGTCCGGCCCGCATGCCAGAGCAGTGAATGGACGAACTGGAGACCGCCGGCGCTCGTGCTATTGCGCTTTCGCCCTGATCCTAGGTCGGCAACCCTGCTGAGGCAGGCTACCCCTCTCTGGCATTGCGAATATCTCGACAGACGTGTGCGCGACGCGGTGACGCGTCGTGAAGCCACGGCGGTTTCCCATGCAAAGGAGCGACTTTGACCCCTATGTCCATCGCCAGTGTCCCGGCTCAAGACGCCGGTTCCGCGGCCGACGACCTCCACGCCATCGTCATGCAGTCGCTTGACGACGATCAGGCGCAGGAAACCGTCTCCATCCCCCTCGCAGGCAAAAGCAGCATCGCCGATCACATGGTCATCGCCAGCGGCCGCTCATCGCGGCAGGTGGCATCGATGGCGCAGAAACTCGCCGAGCGCATCAAGCAGAAGACCGGAAGGATCGCGCGGATAGAGGGCTTGCCCACCGCCGACTGGGTCCTGATCGATGCCGGGGATGTGATCGTCCACCTGTTCCGGCCAGAGGTGCGCAGCTTCTACAATCTGGAGCGCATGTGGGGCTTCGCCGACACGCCGGTGTCGCAGGCGACCGCGCACTGATCCTCAGCCTGCGGGAAATGCGCGCGCCATGCTGCTCCACATCATCGCGCGCGGCAAGATCGGAAGGTCGCCCGAAGCCGAGCTGATGGACCGCTATATCCGGCGGATATCATGGCCTCTGCGCGTTACCGAACTCGGCGAATCCGGGGGCAAGGCTCCGCCCGCCGCAGCCTCACCGTCGGTAATCCTGCTGCTCGATGAAAAAGGCAGGCAGCTCTCCTCCCTGGAATTCGCCGATCAGCTGTCCGCCTGGCGCGACCGGGGAATGCGTGAATGCCGCCTGATGATCGGCGGCGCCGATGGCTTCAGCGACGCCGAGCGACAGGAAGCAGACCTGCTGATCGCGTTCGGCCGCATGACATGGCCCCACCTTATGGCGCGAGCAATGCTGGCGGAACAGCTTTGGCGCGCCACATCGATCCTTGCCAACCACCCCTATCATCGCGAAGGATAGGACATGCGCGTGGGCTGGATCATTGTTGCGGGGCTGGCCGCCGGCGCGGCGGGAACCGCAGGCCGGGCGCAGGCACCCGAACGGGTCGTGGTTTCCGGCGCCGCGACAACGCTTCACGAACAACGCCAGGCGCTGAGGGATGCGCGGGCGCAGGCATCGCAGGCGCGTGCCATTTCACAGCAGTTGGAGGCAAAGGCCGCGCGCGCTACGGCCGAGGCTGACCGGATCAATGCGAGGGCGGCCGCACTCGCCGCCCGAATACAGGAAAGCGAGGCGGAACTGCGCGCGGGTGAGGCTCGCATCCTGATCGTCAACCGCATGGTCGCGGCGCAGTCCGCGCGCCTCGCAGGGCAGCAGGGTCCGCTGGTGCGACTGGCAGCCGCCCTTCAAAGCTTTGCACGGCGGCCTCCGGTGCTGGCGCTGTTGCAGCCGGGCAGCCTGACCGACGCGGTCCATGTCCGCGCGGTATTTTCGCGCGTGCTGCCGGCGATCCAGTTGCGCACCGCGTCGGTACGCGCGGATCTTGCGCGATCCCGCGCCCTTCGCGCCATGTCGGTCCAGGCCCACGCCGCTCTCATGACGAGCCGGAGGGACCTCGCGGAGCGACGCACAGCGCTCGGTCGGCTGGAGACACAGAAGCGGATCGCCGCCCGGGGCCTCGCTTCGGGCGCAACCGTTGAGGCCGAACGCGCGATGGCAATCGGGGAACGCGCCCGCGATCTGGGCGAACTTGTCGGTCAGCTTGAGGCGGCGGGCGTCGTCCGCGCCCGCCTGGCCAGCCTTCCCGGTCCGCAACAGCGCCCCGCAAGGCCGCGCGAGACGCCGCTACCGGCGCGGCAACAGGCAGACGCCGGACAGCAGCGGCCGCCCGCCTATCGCCTTCCTGTAATAGGCACGATCATCACCGGAATGGGCGAGCTTTCCGACAGCGGGGTTCGATCACGCGGCGTCACTGTCGCCACCCGGCCAAGCGCGCAGGTCATAGCCCCGGCAAGCGGCCGTGTCGCGTTCGCCGGTCCCTATGAAAAGTTCGGGCAGATCGTCATCATCGATCATGGCGGCGGCTGGTCCACATTGATAACCGATCTAGGGCGCCTGTCCGTCGCCGTCGGCGACAGCGTCTCCCAAGGGACGCCGGTGGGCACGGCACCCGCGACAGGCACGCCCGCGATCACCATAGAATTGCGGCGGCAGGGCCGACCGGTCGACATCGCGGCGATGGCCAGCACGCGCGGCTGAACAAAGCCTTTGCGCGCCCGTTGGTTACCCCTATACTCGTTCCGAAAGAGTTTGGGTCCCGACTAATGAAATCTTGCTTCCTGCGTAACGCCGTCGCGCTCTCCGCGCTGGCCCTCATTCCCGCGACCACCTCCGCACTCGCGGAGGCCGAGGGAAACAATTATGCCGTTATCGGTGAGTTCATGGACGTGTTCCAGAAGGTCCGGAGCGATTATGTCGATCGGGTCGACGACGAGAAGCTGATCCGCGGAGCGATCAGCGGCATGCTCGCCAGTCTGGACCCCCATTCGGCATATCTGGACGAGGCGGAATATACCAACCTCGCCATCAAGCTGGAGGGTTCCTATGGCGGCCTCGGACTGTCGGTTACGACCGAGGACGGCGTCGTCAAGGTGATAGCCCCCATCGAGGATACGCCGGGCGCCCGCGCGGGAATGAAGGCAGGGGACTATATAACTCATATCGATGGCCAGCTGCTGTATGACGTGCCGCTTGACGAAGCCGTGGAACGGATGCGCGGCGTTCCGGGCACGCCCATCAAGCTGACAGTCGTACGTCCGGGACGCGACCAGCCCTTTGATGTCCAGCTCGTGCGTGAGAAGATCGACCTCAAGCCCGTGAAGTGGGAGGTCAAGAACGGCGTCGGAATCATCAATATCAACGAATTCTCCGCCAACACGGGCACGGATGTACGTGCGGCGATACGGGCGATCGACAAGGCGCTGGGCCACCGCCCGGCGGGCTATGTGGTCGATCTGAGATCGAACCCCGGGGGGATATTGGGCGAGGCCGTGTCGGTTTCGGATGTATTCCTGGACGGTGGCGAGGTCGTGTCCGACCGTGGCCGACGCAAGTCAGACATTCGCCGTTATTATGCGGATCGGGGCGACGAGGCCAACGGTCTGCCGGTCGTGGTCCTGATCGACAGCGGATCGGCATCGGCCTCCGAAATAGTCGCGGGCGCGATGCAGGATCATCATCGCGCGCTCGTCATGGGCGAACGCAGCTTCGGGAAGGGCAGCGTCCAGACCGTCATACCGGTCAGCGACTCCACCGGACTGAAACTCACCACGTCGCGCTATTATACGCCCTCGGGCCGCTCCATCCAGGAAGGGGGCATCAAACCCGACGTGCGCGTGCCCCAGCTTTCGGATCCCGATTACAAGACACGTCCGCGCATCCGCGAGGCGGACCTGCGCCACCATCTGATCAACGAGATAAAGGCTTCGGACCCCGCGCTGGAGGAAGATGCCAAGGGCGATCCGCGCTTTGCCATGACGGCCGAGCAGTTGAAGGCAAAAGGCATTGCCGACTTCCAGTTGAATTATGCGGTCGACACGATCGCGCGCCTTGAAAAGAGGCCGGTAAAGAGCGCAAGCGCCTCTACAGCCGCACTGAAGAAGGTCGCAACCACCAGATAAAGCGACCGCCAGCCTGAAGCGCGCACCGGCGTTCATTCGCCATTTTGGAGAGGGCCATTACACAGCACAGGTGACGCCCCGGCGTCATCTCGCTATGGACCCCGTATGACTGCCTCTTCCTCCCTGCGTCTGGCCCGGTTGATCGCGCTGCTTGTGCCGTCCGCGCTGCTGGGTGGCGCGCTGATCTCGCAATATGTCGGGGGACTTTATCCCTGCGAGATGTGCATGTGGCAGCGCTGGCCCCACCTGCTCGCGATAATATTGTCGCTGGGGGCATTTGCGGCGGGTTCGCGCGTACCCCTGAGCCTCACCCTCATCGCGCTTGCGGCCGCGAGCATCGCGTCCAGCGGCGTGATCGGCGCCTTCCATGCCGGCGTGGAATATGGCTGGTGGGAGGGGCTGTCGGCCTGTGCCATCCCTGCGACAGGCGGAAGCACACAAGCCTTGCTCGACAGCATCATGTCCGCGCCGCTGACCCGATGCGATGTTGCGCCCTGGTCCATGTTCGGCATTTCCCTCGCGGGCTATAATGCGATACTCTCCCTGGCCGCCGCAGCCGCGATAACCATGCTGATGCTGCGTCAGGACAGGAAAATCCCATGAGCGACTTTCCACGCCCCGGAAAAGGCAAGGCCGCAAGCAGGACACAGCGGGCGTCGATGCTGCGTGTCGACCAGGCGGGCGAGTTCGGTGCAACCCGCATCTACGCGGGGCAGCTTGCGGTGATGGGTGATCGTCACCCGATGTCCCGCCGCATAGCCGCCATGGCGCGGCAGGAGGAACGGCATCGCGAACATTTCGACCGTATGGTGGCCGAGGGCGGCGTGCGCCCGACCTTGCTGCAGCCGATCTGGGATGTGGCTGGTTTCGCACTGGGCGCCGTGACGGCAGCCATCGGACCGGAGGCCGCGATGGCCTGCACTGCGGCAATAGAGACAGAGATCGACCGCCACTATCAGCAGCAGCTCCAGGAACTCGGCTCTGACGACATGGAACTTTCCGGCACGATCCGCGATTTCCAGCGGGAGGAGGTCGAGCACCGCGACATCGCGATCGCCAGCGGGGCGGAGGACGCCCCCGCTCATGCGCTCCTGTCCGGCGCGATACGCCTGGGATGCCGCGCGGCAATTGCTCTTTCCAAGAGGATATGATGATGAGAAGAATCCTTGCCGGCGCACTTCCGCTTGGCGCAGCGCTCGTCTGGGCAACTCCCGCCGCCGCGCAGGACCAGTCGCCCGCAAGCGAAGGCGCAGAGCGGATCAAGCAGGTCATCGTCTATGGTGAAGATCCCTGCCCCGCCGGAACCGGGGATGAGATCGTCGTATGCGCGCGCCAGGCAGAGAGCGAGCGGTTCCGCATTCCGCAGGAACTTCGTAGCGAACCGGCCGGCTCCACCAAGAATGAAGCCTGGACGCGGCGGGTCCAGTCGATCGAATATGTCGGGCGGTCCGGCACCGAAAGCTGCTCCACCACGGGCGGAGGCGGCTTCACCGGCTGCTTTGAGAAAATCATGGCGCAGGCAAAGGCCGAGCGCAAACTGATCGGTGGTGCCGACTGGTCCAACCTGGTTGCAGCCGAACGCGCAAAGCGCCTGTCGAACATCGACGAGGAGTCCAAGACGATCGAGGCGCGCGTGAAGGCCGAGGAAGAGGCTCGCGCCAGGGCGGAAGCCGAGCAGCAGAACGGCAGCGCGGCCAGCGAACCGTCCACCGAGCCCGGCAAGTAAACCTGCCCCGGCGTACAGGAGGCATTCAGGCGCACGGGCGGACACTGCGCCTATGCAGCGATCCGCCCGCCTGCTCTTGTTGCTCGCGCTGTGCGGTGCGACTTACGCGACGGCGCCCGGCGCTGTCTCAGCAGAACCTCCTGGCAAGGTAATTGCGCTGGTGGTCTATGGCGACGACCCTTGCCCGCAAGGCACCGGGGATGAAATCGTCGTGTGCGCGCGCAGACCGGAATCGGAACGATATCGCATTCCGAAACCCATCCGGGAAAAACCCTCTCCTCAGGGCGGACCCGGCTGGGCCAGCCAGGTGGCTGAAATGGAGCGCGCGGGACGCGCCGTCATCCCCGGAAGCTGTTCGGTCAATGGCAGCTACGGCTTTACCGGCTGCACGGCCGCAATGCTCGAACGATGGCTGGCGGAACGGCGTATGGAGGCATCCAGGAATGAGCCGTGAATGGGTGCAGGCGCGATCCCCTTACGCAAATAACTCGGAGTCCTTGCTGTCCTGAAGGTTCGGCGGGATGGGGATCTGCCCCGGATCCGGGTTGCGTTCGACTGCGTCCCTGCGTGCGGTCCGGGCAAATGCCGCGATCATGATCGCCTGGGTTATCATTGCAGGCACCAGCCAGAAGGCGAAGAACGGATTAATCTCGATCAACGCATAAATTGGAGGAAGATCAGTTTCGGGTTCGGTGCCGACCATGCGTGCGTAACGAACCTTTCGCAGAAGGTGTCCCCAACCATCGCAAAAAGCCGTAGCGTCCGTCGCCGTTTGCATTCAACCCGGCCTATCTTCGTCCGTCAGTCACATGAAACCAAGACGGCCAAGCTCTCTCGCCATATCCACGGGCATTGCCTCGGCGCTCGTCAGGCTTCCGGCGAGATCGGGGGGAGCATCCTCGTCCTTCAGATACCGCCATCCTTGATGCGCCCGCTTGGGGCACGGCTGCACCAGGACAAGACGGGGCTGCACACGAATCCAGTATCGCCCCGCATTATTGTCGGCAAAGCCTATGATCGGG
Source organism: Sphingobium sp. (assembly GCA_036278355.1). Lineage (GTDB taxonomy): Bacteria > Pseudomonadota > Alphaproteobacteria > Sphingomonadales > Sphingomonadaceae > Sphingobium. Next base: position 7,966 of record DASULD010000099.1, on the reverse strand, counting down.
CTGCGGCCCACGATCATATGGCCATGAATCCAGTAGAGCGATCCGCCCTCCATTTCCGCCACGCGCCGGGGACAATAGCGGGTGGTGAGCCGTGCCTCTCCCCCACAGTCCGCCAGCCATCGGGCCAGTTCAGCCACGCTCTCACAATCGAAGGCGATCTTGGTGATATGCAGGGGCATGACGCGGACATGGCGCGCGTGGCCCGATTGTCAACCGGCGGCGAGGCCCGCCGCCGTCGCGAGACCGAGGAACGCAAAAAAGCCCATCGAGTCCGTCACCATCGTGACAAATATGGATGATGCGACGGCAGGATCGGCATCCAGCCGTTCGAGCGTCAGGGGAATGGCAGCGCCGGCCAGCCCCGCTATCACGATGTTCGTCAGCATCGCAGCCGCGATCACCCCGCCCAGGGCGGCGTTGCCGAACACGCCTGCAACGCCAAGTCCCAGCACGGCGGCTACGGTTGCACCATTGAGGACGGCAACGCGGATTTCCCGCATGATCGTACGCCAGGTGTTCGACGCCGTGATCTGGTTGGTTGCGAGGGCACGCACCGTCACCGCCATCGTCTGGCTGCCCGCGTTGCCGCCCACTCCAGCAACGATCGGCATCAGCACCGCAAGCGCGACCATCTGTTCTATCGTCGCTTCGAACAGGCGGATGACAGACGCCGCGACCAGAGCCGTCACCAGATTGGACAGCAGCCAGCGGACCCTGGACTTGTAGCTTTCCAGTACCGGCTCGTTGATGTCGCCATCGCCGGCGCCGGACAGGCGCAATATGTCCTCGCCTGCCTCTTCCTGAACGATATGCAGGATGTCGTCGACGGTGACCATGCCGACCAGCCTGCCGTTGCCATCGACCACGGCTGCCGAGATCAGGGCATATTTCTGAAACCTCAGGGCCACCTCTTCCTGGTCCATGTCAACCGGGATCAGCGTCTGCTCCCGCTTCATGACGTCGGCCATTTCTACGCCGCGCGGGCTGGTCAGTATCCAGGACAGCTGGCAGGTGCCGATCGGCTTGTGCGCCTCATCGACCACAAAGATTTCCCAGAAGTCCGGCGTAAGCTGCCGGTTGTCGCGCAGATAGTCGATTACCTGACCGACGTTCATATGCTGATGCACCGCGACGAGGTCGCGCTGCATCAGACGCCCGGCCGACTCCTCGGGGTATGCCAGCGCGCTTTCGATGGCAGCGCGGTCTTCCGGCTCCATCGCCTCCAGCACGGCGCGCTGATCGTCTTCTTCGAGATCCTCAATGATCGCGACGGCGTCGTCGGTATCGAGTTCGGCCGCCAGTTCGGCCACTTGCTCGGGTTCAAGTGCGTCGATCAGCGCATCGCGGACATAGTCGTTGAGCTCGGAGAGCACCTCGGCCCCGACGAGATCGCCGAGCGCAGCGACAACGGCGGGCCGTTCCTCCGCGGGGGTCAGTTCGATGAGGTCGGCAATATCGGCCGGGTGCAGCGGCGAGACAAGGTCCCGGGCACGTTCCGCGTCGCCTACCTCCACCGCCTCGCGAACGGCGGCCACATATTCAGGCTTCAGCCGGTCGTCCTCATCATGCCGGGATGCGGGCGCCTCTTCCTCGCGTTCAGTCGCGGCGGCGCGGTCGGGATCGGTCACATCGGGCGCAGCGTCGGTGTCGTTCATCGCCGCCTTCCCCTGTTGTGCCATGCTCGGTCATCGCGATGCTTTCGCCGATGCCCCAAGGAATTGCAACGCAATTCGTTCCGGCCCGTTCCGCGTGGTTATGACACTTCCAATGACTGCCCCAGCCTCTATATGGGGGCATCCTTCACGATCCGGAGCAACATAAATGGCCGACGAAACCCTGACCCTGACCCTGGACACCGGCGACGTTGTCATAAGGCTCCGCCCTGACCTCGCCCCCGGCCACGTCGAGCGCATTGCCTCACTGGCAAGTCAGGGATTCTATGACGGGGTCGTGTTTCATCGCGTGATCCCGGGGTTCATGGCCCAGGGAGGCGACCCAACTGGAACAGGCATGGGCGGTTCGGATTTGCCGGACCTCAAGGCCGAGTTCAACAGCGAGCCCCATGTACGCGGCGTCTGCTCCATGGCGCGCGCAACGAACCCGGACAGCGCCAACAGCCAGTTCTTCATCTGCTTCGATGACGCGACTTTTCTCGACCGGCAGTATACCGTGTGGGGCGTTGTGGAATCCGGCATGGAACATATCGACGCGCTTCCCAAAGGTGAACCGCCGGCAAACCCAGGCAAGATCATCAAGGCCACGGTTTCCTGATCACCCGGTTATAATCGCCGAAGCCATATATAGATAAACTCAAGTAACGGCGGGTTCCCAAGACGGACCCGCCGTTTATCTTGCATTCAGAAACCGTTGCACCATTGTCGCAACTGATCGATCCTTTCCTACAGGCGAGACGTTTTCGCGATCAGCCGTGAAACAATTATCGCAGGCCGGCATTGGGCCGGTGTCCTCCGCAGGCGAAAAGGGTGAGTGCGCGCGGCGGACCGCCGGGTCCAAACCGGTGTTTTTCCCCAACAAGGAAGAGGTCGAAAGACATGAAAAAACTGCTTTTCGCAGCGACGGCTTTCGCGTGCGTCGCTCCCCTCCCGCTCTTCGCGCAGGATACAGGCACGACGACAAACCGGCTGGAACCCTATGTGGGCGTCATGGGCGGTTATGAAGACTATGACGACCCTGCGTCTGAAAACCTGCCCGACAATATTCCCGGCGACTTTTCAGGTTGGGTCGGAGAAACGGTGGCGGGCGTAAACTATACCATGGGCCGGTTCGTCGTCGGTGCCGAAGGCAACGTCGCCAAGGGCGTCGACGGAGACATCGACTGGTCATACGGCGCAGCGGGACGCGTCGGCTTGAAGCTGGGCAAGGACAGCATGTTCTTTGGCAAGGTCGGGCACCAGTGGGTCAATTTCGATGCCCTTGGCCCGGACAGTCCGGATTTTGACGGCTGGACCTATGGCGCCGGCGTAGAGCTTTCGGCCGCGGACATGGGCCTTTCGGCGGAACGGAGCAACATCCGTTTGCGGGTACAGGCGGACACGATGGGGAATTTCCATTCCTTCAGGCCGATGGCGGGTGTCGTCTTCAAATATTAAACGACAAGTCAGCGTGGCGGGGTCCTCCGCGGTCCCGCCACGTTCCTATCCGCTGTTGCGCAACGCCGTAGCGATCGCGTTGATAGACAGTTCGATACCTTCCCGGATACGCGCATCATCCTCCCCGGCGCGATGACGCTTCAACAGCTCGACCTGCAAAAGATTCAACGGCTCGATATAGGGCAGACGCAGCCGGATCGAGTGATCGAGCGCGGGGTTGTGCTCCAGCAGGTGGGCCTGCCCGGTCGCCATGAGCAAGCGGTCATGGCTGCGGCTCCACCCATCGCGGATACGGGCGAAGATGTCAGCAGCGCGCTCCTGATCCTCCACCAGCGGCAGGTAGCGGCTGGCGATTGCGAGGTCCGATTTGGCCAGCACCATTTCCATGTTCGCAAGCGTTGTCTGCAGGAACGGCCAGACCTGCGCCATTTCCGCCAGCAGTGCCTTGTCGGCGAACGAGTCCATCGCATGACCAACACCGTACCAGCCCGGAAGCATAACCCGCGCCTGTGACCAGCTGAATACCCACGGAATGGCTCGAAGGTCCTCGATGGCATCGCTCTTGGTGCGGCTTGCAGGGCGGGAGCCGATCTTGAGCCCTGCGATCTCCTGAATGGGAGTGAGCTGCCGGAAAAACAGCTTGAACCCGGGTGTGTCGTAAACCAATGCGCGATATGCAGCGAAGGCGGCGGCCGAAAGCTGCTCCATCGCGGCGGCGAACCGGGCCGTATCCCGTTCACTGAGACCTTGGGGTTCCAGCGTCGCAAGCAGCGTCGCCGCCGCCATGGACTCAAGGTTTGCGGCCGCGCCCTCGGGCGTGCCGTATTTCGCCGCGATCACCTCACCCTGTTCGGTTATACGGATGCGGCCCTGCACCGTTCCGGCGGGTTGTGCCCGGATTGCCGCGAAGGCCGACCCGCCGCCCCGCCCGACCGCTCCGCCACGCCCGTGGAAAATCTGCATGTCCACGCCCGCACTGGCGAATACAGGCATAAGAGCTTCGCTCGCCTGATATAGGCTCCAGTTCGACGTCAGGTAGCCGCCGTCCTTGTTGCTGTCGCTATAGCCGATCATCACCTCCTGATGACCTCGCGCCCGCGTCAGGTCGCCAATCTCCGGAAGGGCGAACCAGGCGCTCATGATTTCGGGTGCGGCCTCGAGATCGGCGATCGTTTCGAAGAGCGGTACGGGCATCACTGCCGAGACGGGTGGATCGCCGTTCGACGCAGCACGGAACAAGCCGACCTCCTTCAGGAGGACCGCGACCTCCAGCATGTCCGAAACGCTCTCGGCCTTACTGATGACATAATAAGTGATACATTGCGGGCCGTAGGCACGATGCGCCTCTGCCGCTTCCTCAAGGATTGCCAGTTCGCTCGTTGTCTCCTCACTGTGCGCCATAAAGCGCGAAACGAGGGGGCGATTCGTCGCCAGTTCGGTTCGCAGCAGGGCGACCCGCGCAGATTCATCGAGCCCCGCATAATCGGGCTCCACACCGGCTTCCCTCAGAAGTTCCGCAACGACACGCTCGTGGACGGCGCTGTTCTGGCGCATGTCCAGCGTCGCAAGGTGGAAGCCGAACGTGTCCACGGCACGAATCAGTCTCCCAAGCAGGCCGCCGGTTGCCAGCGCCCCCTCCCCGTCGCTCGCCAGCCCTTGCGCCAGCGTGACGAGGTCGGCGCGGAACTCGGCTGCGTCCTTGTAGGGCGGCGCGCCGCTCATCGCGGACGGGCGCGATGGCATCTTTCCGGTGAGCTGTTCATACTTGGCGTGCAGACGGGAATAGATGCCCGAAAGCGCGCGGCGGTAGGGCTCGTCGACGCGGCTGGAACTGATGTCACCGCTCGCGTCGGCCAGGTCGAGCACATCCTGCGGCACTGGGGCTAGTTCGGTAGAAATGGACAGTTCCGCGCCCAGCGCGTGCACCGCGTCCATATAATGGCGCAGAGCCAGCTCGCCGCCGCGAGCCAGCACCGACCGCAACTGAGGCGCCTGCACATAAGGGTTGCCGTCACGATCCCCGCCGATCCAGTTGCCGACGCGCAGGAAGCTGTGCGGCCGGTGACCGATCACCCGCTCCCACCGCGCATAGAGCGCCGGAATTACGGGCAGAAACACATCGCGAAAATAAGCGAGCGCATTTTCAATCTCGTCCTCCACGAAGAGACGCTGCCGCCGCAGTGGACGCGTCTGCCAAAGCAGCGCGATCTGCCGCGTGATGGCCTCGTCCAGAGGCTCGCCCTCGGGGGTTTCGGTCAGGCCGCTGTCGCGCAGCAGCATCAGATCGGCGATGCGATTCCGATGGTCGATCATCGACTTGCGGCGCACTTCGGTAGGGTGGGCCGTAAGAACGGGTGCGATCAACGCCCGGTCGAGCATCGCCACGACCGCATCGCGGCCGATGCCGTGGCGTTCCAGCTCCCTCACGGCCGTTGCGAAATCGGCACCTTGATCTCCTCCGGTGCCGTGCCGGTCCTCCGCCAGATTCGCGAGCATCGAAAACAGCATGAACCCGCGCACGAAGGACAGCGTGTCGTTGAGCGTCAGCGCCCCCAACCCGGTGTCGACCAGCTGCGCGCCTTCCACGCCCCGCGCGCGGTCGACCGAGGCGGAGCGGATATATTCCGTCCGGCGATAAAGCGTCTCTCCGCCGTAGGCACGGATGACATCACCCAGAAGCTTCCCCAGATACCAGGCATCCGGGTGTTGAGAGATGGCCGTTTCGGGCCGTGTGGCGGACACAGATGTCTGCATGTGTTGATGCTGCACTGCAGCGAATGGATGGTCAAGTCCATAGGGCGTTTCGAGCGCCGCGTCTTCCTGATCCTAGATCGTGAAGCTTTCTCCGCAGCCGCAGCTTCCCTTGGCGTTGGGATTTTCGAACACGAAGCCGGCGGTGAAATCGTCCTCGCGCCAGTCCATCGTGCTACCCACCAGATAAAGGACCGAGGCGCCATCTATGTAGAAGGTCCCGCCGGGTGTTTCGATCTTCTCATCGAACCTGGCTTCCTCCGTCACATAGTCGACAGAATAGGCAAGGCCCGAACAGCCGCGGCGAGGTGTCGAAAGCTTCACCCCGACCGCTTCCTGGGGCGCCTTCGCCATCAGTTCCGCAATACGCGCCTCAGCCGCAGGCGTGAGCGCGACGGCGGCCGGGCGCTGACGGGTGTTGATCTGCGTGGTCATACCGGTTCTCCAGCCCTTCGTTCAGGCCCTTATAACATCCCAAGTTCCAGCTTGGCCTCATCGCTCATCTTGCCGGGGTCCCAGGGAGGATCCCAGACCAGATTGACCTCGACATCGCCGACGCCCGGCACCGACCCGACCCGCAGTTCGACCTCGGCCGGCATGGATTCAGCGACAGGACAATGCGGGGTTGTCAGCGTCATCGTCACCACGACATGGCCGTCGTCGGTCACATCAACCCCATAGATCAGACCAAGTTCATAGATGTTGACCGGAATCTCCGGATCGTAAATTTCCTTCAGCGCGTCAATGACGCCTTCATAGACGTTGCCGCCCGGATCAACCGTGCTTTGTTCGACAGGCTCTTGCGCCAGGAAGCCCTCAAGATAGTCGCGCTTGCGCTCCAGCTTGTCCGACGCGGACTCCCCGATGTCGGCCACGCGCGCGCGGGGCGGTGGTGTCACCGCCTGAACCTCCTCAACTTCGATCTTCCGTTCCTCGTTCATGCGAAAATCTTCCTGACCCGCTCTATGCCGCGCACCAGCGCCTCCACGTCGCTTTCGTTGCTGTAGATCCCGAAGCTCGCGCGGGCGGTAGCCTCGACCCCGAGATGCGCCATCAGCGGCTGCGCACAATGATGACCCGCGCGGATCGCCACGCCCGCCTCGTCCATGATTGTGGCGACGTCGTGAGGGTGCACGCCGCCGATCTCGAAGCTCAATATGCCGGCGCTATCCTCCGGCCCGAACAGGCGGACGCTGTTAAGCGCGGAAAGCGCGGCTCGCGCCTCGTTCAGCAGCACCGCCTCGTGCCGCTCGATCACATCAATGCCGATGCTTTCAACATAGTCGATCGCGGCGGCCAGGCCCATCGCCTCTATGATCGGGGGGGTTCCCGCCTCGAACCGCGTCGGCGACGGCGCGAAGGTCGTTTTCTCGAAACTGACGCGGTCGATCATCGATCCGCCACCCTGATAAGGCGGCATCGCGTCCAGTATCTCCTTCTTCGCCCACAGTGCGCCGATGCCGGTCGGGCCATAAAGCTTGTGCGCTGAAAAGACGTAGAAGTCACAATCGGCCGCCGTCACATCGATGGCGAGGCGCGGTACCGCCTGACAACCGTCAATCAGAATCTTCGCACCGGCGGAATGGGCAATGTCAGAGGCACGCTTCACGTCGAGAACACTGCCCAGCACGTTCGATACATGGGCGAGCGCAACGATTTTATGTTCCGGCCGGATCATCGCCGCCATCGCATCCAGATCGATGCGGCCACTCTCCGTCAGGGGCACGACATCGATATGAGCGTCCACCCGCTCGGCCAGAAGCTGCCACGGCACGATGTTGCTGTGATGCTCGAGTTGCGAGAGCAGGATGCGGTCACCGGCCCTCATGTTCGCGCCACCCCATGCCGAGGCGACCAGATTGATGCCCTCCGTCGCGCCGCGAACGAACACGATCTCCTCGGGGGATTGCGCCCCAAGAAAGCGCGCCACCGTGCGCCGTGCCGACTCATAGGCCAATGTCATATTGGCTGAACGGGCATAAACTCCGCGATGGACGGTCGCGTAATTCTCACCCATGGCCCGAACCGTGGCCTCGATTACGGCACGCGGCTTTTGCGCGGTCGCGGCACTGTCGAGATAATGCCAGACCGCACCATCTGCGGTG
>DASULD010000098.1:0-10428 GCA_036278355.1 Sphingobium sp. | reverse complement strand
GCCGCCTACCTCGACAAGCAGGTCGACCTCGCGGAGGTGGCCGCGTTTCTGGAAACGGAACGCCACGCCTGATCAGCCGCGCGCAAGAAACAGCCAGGCGGCCCACAACCATGCGGCAATGAGCACACTGCCCCCGATCGGCGTGATCGCGCCCAGCCAGCGCGGCGCGCCAAGTGCCATCAGATAGAGCGTGCCTGCGAATATGGCGGCGCCCACCAGCATCAGGATCGCTGGCGTGCGCGCCGCCTGCATGAGGGCAATGGCGGCGACAGCGTGAATGAGCTGATACAAGCCACCCGTCCGTAGCCATTCGGCCGCTTGCTGGGAGGATGCGCCGTGGGCGCCGAACGCGCCCGCCGCGATAGCCAGTGCCGCACTTGATGCTGCCCAGAATGCGAGCGTCATGCTTCTTCCCCGCTGATTTCCCGCGAGCGCAATATCATCGCATGGCCGGGGCGGTACATCAAATCCTTGGCCGCCATGATGTCGCCCTTCGAGCGCTGGATGTCCATGCGCCTACGGTCGCTCTCCCGATATTGCTGCTCGACTTCCTCGACCTCACCCTCACTTACCCCGAGCAGGCGCAACGACATCGTTCCCATTGTGACGGCGGATTCGAACACCTCACGTACCGAACCGGCAATGTCCAGATCATCGAGGCGGAGAAGATGACGGCGGTCATAGGCGCGAACCAGTATCGCCGCCTGAGGAAACGCCTCCAGTATAGGCGTGAGCTGTTTACCGTCCAGCGAAGGGTCATCGATGCAGAAGGCGATCAGACTCGCCTCCTCAGCCCCTGCATTGCGCAGCAGATCAACCCGGGTTCCATCGCCATAATGCACCTTTATGTCGAAGCGGCCGCTAAGTTCGATCTGAGACGGCTTTCGGTCGATGAGGGTGAGCGAGAAGCCGTGACCTGCCAGCATCTGCGCAACGGTCTGACCGAAACGGCCATATCCCACGATGATGGCGGGTCCCTTGTCTGCAATTTCGGGAAGGTCTTCCCGGTCGTCCTGCGGCCGCGCAAATTCCAGCCGGCGCGCGAACAGCATCAGGAAAGGTGTGCTTGCCATCGACAAGGTGACGATAGCGCTGAACATGCTCGCGGCCTCCGGCGCGACCAGAAGCGCCTCGCGAGCCTGTGTGAAAAGGACAAATCCGAACTCTCCACCCTGACTCAGCAGCAGACCGAGACCGAGGGCAGCCTTCCGGTCCATTCCGAATGCCATCGCCAATCCCGTAAGCAGTAGCGCTTTGACGGTGACCAGCACCAGCGCCATACCGATCACGAACCCGGGATTGTCGACTACGGCCCTGATGTCCAGCACCATGCCGACCGCCAAAAAGAAGAGCCCCAGCAATATCGAACGGAACGGTTCAACGTCCGCCTCGATCTCGTGCCGGTAGGGCGAGTCGGCGAGCAGCACGCCCGCCACGAACGCGCCCAGCGCGGTAGACAGGTGAAGCGAGTGCATCAGCGCCGCACTCGCGAGCACGGTGAACAGCCCGACCACGACGAACAGTTCCCGCTCTCCCATCCCGCCCACGAGCCTCAGCGCGGGTTGGAGAATGAAGCGGCCGACCAGACCCAGCCCGCCTATGGCGGCGACCGTATGCAGGGCGAGTGTCAGGCCCGGCGGACCGGCGGCGTCAGCTGGATTACGGGAAAGCGCCGCGATGATCGTAATCAGCGGCACGATCGAAAGATCCTGAAATAACAGGATCGAAAACGCCTTCTCACCGAAAGGCGAGTTTATGCGTCCGCTGTTCTTGAGGCCCGGCAGCACCTGGGCCGTCGAGGACAGAGCGAGCGGAAGGCCGAGCGCAATCGCCGCACCCAGGGAAAAGCTGGTGCCGAAATGGATGATCGCTGCCAGTACCAGACCGGAGATGATGACCTGCGCACTGCCGAGAACGAAAATGTCCCGCTTCAGACGCCAGAGCCGGGCCGGATTGAGTTCCAGACCCACGAGGAACATCAGCAGCACGATGCCGATTTCCGCAATGTCGAGCTTTGTTTCGCCACCGCCCACAAGGGCAAGCCCCTGTGGCCCGACCAGCGCACCTGCCACGAGATAGCCAAGCACGGCGCCCAACCCCAGCCGGCGGAACAGGATCACAAACAGGGTGGCAAAGCCCAGGAGGATCACCCCTTCGCCCAGCAGCATCTCACTGGGAGCGGCGGTCGCTGCGGTTGCAGCAACAGCGGCGCTCATTTGGCGCGCTCCGCCGCATCCGCGACTGCCTCGAAGGCAAGCAAGATCGACGGATGGCGCGCTGGATAACCTCGCGCGGGACCGAAAACGCCTATGCCAGGCCAGAAGCCGTCATCGCCGGGAGCGCCGGGATTTCCGAGCCACCGCCGCAACGCATCGCGCGCCGCGCCTAGTTCGGCCGCGGTGCGCCCGACGGCATGCGCGCTCATCAGCGCGGCAGATGCTTGACCCAGCGCGCAGGCACTGACGTCGATGGCCAGCTCGCGCACCCGCCCATCGGGATCGAGGCTGACATCAACACGCACCCTGCTCCCGCAAGTAGGGGAGCGTTTTTCGACGCTGGCGCCGGGCGACGCAAGGCTGCGAGGCCGGTCGATCGACGTTGCAAGGCGCAATATTTCGCGACTGTAGAGAGCGGAGACCATGAGAAGAGCCCTAGATCATTTTTGGCGCCAGCGGAATCACCGGATCGCAAATAGATCAACCCGCCGGCAACCGGAGGCGGATCAGGAGCCCGCCCAGATCCTCGCTTTCGTCCAGTTCGACTGACCCGCCATAGATTTCCGCGACGTCGCGGACAATCGCGAGGCCAAGGCCGGTCCCCGGCTTCGACGTGTCGAGGCGAGCACCGCGACTGAAAAGCTGTTCGTGCAGAGCCGGATCAATGCCTGCGCCGTCGTCCTCGACCTCGATTGACACCATCTCGGCGTCGGCAAGCCTTACGGTCGCAAACACACTGCCCCCGCCATATTTGGCGGCATTATCGAGGAGGTTCCCGAGCAGATCTTCAAGATCCTGCCGCTCGACGCGAACGGATGCTTCCTCGTCCCCCGCCATGTCGATGCGCACATCGGGGTAGAGCCGCGCGACCGCCCGCTCAACCGCCTGCAAGCTGCTCCATACGTTCGCCCGGCTTTGCGCCTGGCCTCGGCGGCCGACCGCGCGAGCGCGCGCAAGATGATGGTCGATCGACCGCCGCATCGTCACCGCCTCACGCATGACCGTTTCGTTGAGGTCCGGCGCCTGCGCCGTCGCCGCATTCATGACCACGGTGAGGGGCGTCTTTAACGCGTGCGCAAGGTTGCCGGCATGTGCTCGCGCCTCCTCCGCCTGCCGCTCATTATGGGCCAGCAGGGCGTTCAACTCCTCTACCATCGGTAGAACCTCCGAAGGCATCGGTCCGGTCACGCGGCTCTTTTCGCCCGCGCGCATCCTCACGATTTCGCGGCGAACCGCGCGCAACGGCCGCAGGCCATAGAAGGTCTGAAGGCTGGCGAGCGCGAACAGGCCAACACCCAGCAACAGAAAGCTCTGGATAAGAGTCGACCGCAAGGTTCGGATCTGTTCATCGAGCCCGGAACGCGCCTGCGCGACGGCGAAGGTCCAGCGGTCCCCGGAACCCGGAAGAATGATCTTGCGCTCCAGCACGCGCAGGCTTTCGTTCGGGAACTGATCACTGTCGTAGACGCGCAATTCCGTACCGGGCCGGTCCACGTCGAGTTTCAGCGCGCGATCCCACAGCGACCGGGAACGCCAATCCTCATGCCCCCTGGCGCTGATCTGGTAATACAGGCCGCTATTGGGTTCGAGAAAGCGCTGGTCCGCGAGTGGTCGATTGAAGAACACCTCTCCGTCGGGACCAATTTCCGCCGACGCGATCATCGCCGTTAGAACATAGGCGCTGCCTTCGTCGAAGTTCCGAGTAATCGCGTCCTGCAACACCCGATCAAGCGCCATGCCGCCAGCGATCAGCAATATGCTGATCCACAGCGCGGCCACGCCCATCATACGGCGGCTTAACGATCCGGTGGACCGGACCTGTGTCAGGGAAGCATCGGTGCCCGTCACGGACGGATTATGACGCGACCGGCTCTTCCAGGCTATAGCCCAGGCCACGAATGGTCGTGATGACGTCAGCTCCAAGTTTCTTTCGGATGCGCGTGACGAATACCTCGATCGTGTTCGAATCGCGGTCGAAATCCTGGTCGTAGATATGCTCGATAAGCTCGGTCCGGCTGACCACCTTCCCCTTGTGGTGGAGGAGGTAGGACAGCAGCTTGTACTCCTGTGCGGTGAGCTTCACCGGCTCGCCCTTCAGCGTTACCTTGCCCGATCGGGTATCCAGCCGCACGTCGCCCGCCGTCAACTCGCTCGACGCGTTGCCAGACGCGCGGCGGATCAGCGCCCGCAAGCGCGCGATCAACTCTTCAGACTGAAACGGCTTGGCGAGATAATCGTCCGCGCCCGCATCAAGCCCCGCGACCTTGTCGGACCAGCTGTCGCGCGCCGTCAGTACCAGGACCGGGAATGACACCCCATCCCTGCGCCAGCGGTCAAGCACCGTCAGGCCGTCTATTTCCGGCAGGCCCAGGTCGAGCACGGCAGCATCATAGCTTTCGCTCGCGCCGAGAAAATGGCCATCCTCGCCATCGGTGGCGAGATCGACCGCATAACCCGCGTTCTCGAGGGTCATCTTGAGCTGACGGCCCAGATTGGGTTCATCCTCAACGATCAAAAGCCGCATATGCTATCCTTCCTCCGTGCCGGTCACCGCGCCAGGCCGGTAATGTCGCCGGTTCTCCCATCGACATCGACCCAGAAAACCCTGCCCTCGCGCACATATTTGAGACGATAGCGATTGGTCCGCTGATGAAATTCGGAACCGAGGTAGGTCGCATCGCCCATTTCGCGTTCCATACGCCGCTTGATGACCGAAAAGGGCATGACCCGTCCCTCCAGCATTGCCTGGCGTGCGGCGTCCTGCTCATCCTTGGGCCCACGCGCCGACACATCCGGTGCGGCAACCACTCCCAGTCCAAACGCGGCAGACGCACAGGCAAGTACGAGGCGATCCTTCATTTTCATGCTCATGGCATAGCCTTGCGCCATTGAACAAGCGGTGAATGGGCCGTTTCCGCCTACCGCAACCTTCTTACCTTTCCATCACATACTGAACGCTGAGCACCGCCGAGGTAGCAAGTTGCCCTGGTTCGACCGGCGTTGCGGGGGCGGCAGCCTCCCGCGCCATCGCCATCATCGGGACGGGCATCGGATAGCCGCCGCCTTGTTCGTTGATACTGACGATACGGACGGACTTATACCCGGATTGCGCCGCGTAGAATTCGGCGCGCTCGCGTGCGGTCCTCAAAGCTTTTTCCCTTGCCTGCCGCAGCAGCGGGCTGGGGTCGGCGATTCCGAAGGTTGGGCCATTCAGGTTGGTGGCGCCGGCCCCGACCATCGCGTCGATCAGATCGCCGACACGCTTGAGATCCCTCACCTCGACGTTGATCTGGTTGGAGGCCTGGTACCCGATGAAGCGAGGCGGCTGCCCTTCGCGCGCGGAGCTGTAATCATATTGCGGGCTGAGATTGATGCTGCTCGTCTGGATATATTTGCGATCAATCCCGGCGTTCAGCAGCGCGGCAACGAGCTTTTCCATCTGGGCCGCATTCTGCGACATGGCTGCCTTTGCCGTCGGGGCGTTCGTCTGCACCCCGCTGTTGAGCGTCGCCATGTCCGGCTTGCCCAGCACCTGACCTTCCGCCGAAATGGTGACCAGTGGAAGATCAACCGTCTGATAGGGGGCCATCGGCACCACGGGCTGAGCCAGAGCGGCGACCGGCGCGGTCAACGCGATGACAAGGGGGATCGCGGCAATCAGACGTGAATGGGGCATGTAATCATCTCCTTGCGGATATGCCCGACAACGCCACAGGGCGGCGGGACGTTCCGGTTTGTGGATGGACAGAGCTGAACAGAGGATTGCCGGACATCTTGCCCGTCGCGCCGATAGCGCCTAGCGGGGTCACCAATATGGCGGCACCTATTCTCTCTTACGAAGACCTCGGCCTCATCCAGGGCAGCGGCTGGCTGTTCCAGGGACTCGACATCCACATCGGCGAGCGCGACCGGCTGGCTCTCATCGGCCGCAACGGCGCGGGCAAGACGACGCTACTGCGACTGATCGCCGGACAGATAGAGCCCGACCGGGGACGCCGCTCAATCGTGCCGGGCACCAATGTCGTGATGCTGGAACAGGACCCCAACCTTTCCGGCTTCGCAACGCTTCGCGACTTCGCACTCAAGGGGCCGGGCGCCCCTCCCGCGCATCAGGTGGAGGCGATCGCGGATCAGATCGGCATCGACCTGTCCCGAGACGCAGCGAGCTCCAGCGGAGGCGAGCGGCGCCGTGCCGCGCTTGCCCGCGCCCTTGCAAGCGAGCCCGACCTGCTGCTGCTCGACGAGCCCACGAATCATCTCGACATCGCCGCCATCGACTGGCTGGAGGGATGGCTCAAACGCTATAACGGCGCGTTCATCGCCATCAGCCACGACCGCACCTTCCTCACACGCCTCACTCGCCAGACGCTATGGCTCGATCGGGGAAGTCTCAGACGCAATGAGATCGGCTTCGGCGGGTTTGAGGCGTGGATGGAGAAGGTCTATTCCGAAGAAGCGCGCGCCGCCGAAAAGCTCGACGCCAAACTCAGGATAGAAGCGCACTGGCTGGAACGCGGCGTCACCGCCCGGCGCAAGCGAAATCAGGGGCGCCTCGCGAAACTGTACGATATGCGCGCACAGCGGGCGGCAATGATCGGGCCTCAGGGTACAGCCAAACTCGCCGTCGTCAGCGACGAGGTGAAGACAAAGAGCGTGATCGTTGCCGCGCATGTGACGAAGCGCTTTGGTGAGCGCACGATCATTCGCGACTTCACGCTGCGCATCCAGCGGGGGGACCGCATAGGCATTGTCGGTGGCAACGGCGTAGGCAAGACAACGCTGCTCAGGCTGCTGACGGGAGAGATCGAACCCGACGATGGAACTATATCCCGGGCCAAGACGCTGGACGGCATCGTCATAGACCAGCAGCGGAAGCTGATGGCACCGGAAAAGCGTGTACGCGACGTGCTGGCCGAGGGCGGCGACTGGATCGAAGTCCGGGGGCACAAGAAGCACGTGCAGGGTTATCTCAAGGAATTCCTGTTTGATTCCAGCCTCGTCGACGCGAAGGTCGGGACCCTTTCGGGCGGCGAACGCTCCCGTTTGCTGCTGGCGCGGGAGTTTGCGCGCGAATCGAACCTGCTGGTGCTGGACGAGCCGACCAACGACCTTGACCTCGAAACCCTCGACCTCCTTCAGGAGGTGATCGCCGACTATGAAGGCACGGTGATGATCGTGAGCCACGATCGCGACTTCCTCGATCGTACCGTAACGATCACGCTGGGCCTCGACGGAACTGGCCATGTCGACATCATCGCCGGGGGGTATGAGGATTGGGAGGCGAAGCGGACCAGACGGAACGCGCCCGCTCGCCCGGCAACGCCCAGGACGGATACACCGCCCGCAGTGCCTCACCGGGCACCTACGAAGCTCAGCTACAAGGATCAGCGGGATTTCGATCTGCTACCCGGCCGGATTGACGAGATCGAGGCAGCAATAGCACAGAATGAAGCCGCCCTTGCGGACCCCGATCTTTATGCGCGCGATCCGGATCGCTTCTCCGCGCTGACCAAAGCGATTGCCGACGCCCGCGCCGAGAAGGAAGCGGCGGAGGAACGTTGGCTCGAACTCGCCGAACGGGTCGAGGCGCTGAAAACCTGATCCGTCGATTTTGCCATACGCTCCTCCACGCGTCAGCCAGCCGGCACCCGATAATAGTTCGCGACCCTTTCCAAGGCGAAACCCAGCACCAGCTTGGCCGCGCGGCTTGGCCAGCCAAGCGCTCGCTCCGCCGCCGTCAGCCCTTCCCCGGCGCAGACCACCCGCCACAAGACATCGCTGAGACCGGGTCCTGCACAGGCAAGTGCGGCATCCAGACGCTGCCTCGCCGAAATCTGCCCGGAGTGCGGATCGGAGGCACCTGGAGCACTTCTCGGGCCACCTGAACGCGGCGCGGCGTCCCAGGCCATTGTCACGCGCGCTCCAAGGCCCGCCCGTTCCCAATCCTGCCGCAACGCTTCCCCAGCAATAAACAGCCGCTCGCTCAGAAGTCCGCGCGCGTAAAGCCAGCTGAGGGGTGATTCTCCAATATGGACCTGTACGCGCTGCGTCTGCCCCGCCGGATCACAGATTTCCGTGTCGACGTATCTACCGACGTGTCCTGTGACGTCCTTGCTTGAAACTCGCGCCATAATCCCTCCAATAAACGATATATCCACTTGCCATCACACCCCCCGTGTAGGAAAGACAAACCAATTTGGTTATATGGCGAGAGACGATGATTACACGAATCCGGGAAGTCCGCCGGGCCAAGGGGCTGACGCTGGACGATGTGGCCAAGCGCTGCGATCCCGCCACCACGGCACAGACGATCGGCCGCCTCGAAACCGGGACCCGCACTGTTTCGATCAACTGGCTGAACCGGATTGCCGAAGCACTGGGCGTTACCGCCGCCGATCTCGTCGACACTCCGGGAAAGGAACACATCCCGGTCGCGGCTTATCTTGGCGCCGAGGGGGCCTATGCACCCGCCCGTCCGTCGGATTTCGTCGCGCCTCTGATCGACGGTGACATGGTGGGTCTGCGGATCATGTCGAGCATCGGCGACTATCGTTCGGGTGACGAAATCTGGTGCAGGCGCATCAGCCCCGCCGACTATGCAAGCGCGCTCAACCGCGACGTGCTGTTCCCGCGTCCCGGCGGCCGTTTTCTTTTCGGGCGGCTTATCGGGCGGGAAGGCGACCGGCTTCAGATTCTGCCGCTGACCCCCAGCGCGCGCCAGCAGATACTGACCGATCCGCCATGGGCAGCAATCGCGACCCGCCTGATTCGCTCCCTGTGACCATGAGGTGACGTTCCTGTCCGCTCTGTTGTTCAGCAAGCTGACCCCGATTAACTATTTCGTGCTATGCATCATGCATGACCCTGCGCGTTCTGACCCTCTCGACGCTGTTTCCGGACATCACCCGCCCCAATTTCGGCATATTCGTGGAGCGGCAGGCGCGCGAGCTGGCGAGCCGAGACGGTATCGACGTGACGGTGATCGCTCCGCTCGGAATACCCTGTTGGCCGCTTTCCCGGCTGGCCCCTTACGCGCCGCTCACCGGCCTCCCGCGTGAGGAGCACTGGCGTGACCTGACGGTCCATCGCCCCCGCTTTCCGGTCGTTCCAAGGGTTGGGGGACGATTTCACGTCACCTTGCTGACACGCGCCATCTGGCCGCTGGTCCTGGCGCTGCACGGCAAGACACCTTTCGACGTGATCGACGCCGGCTTTTTCTATCCTGACGGGCCGGTGGCGCAGCGGATCGCCACACGCCTCGGCATCCCCTATTCCGTCAAGGCACGCGGCAGCGACATTCATTATTGGGGACGCCTTCCGGCGACACGTCACGCCGTGAAACTGGCGGCACGTGACGCCGCAGGCCTGCTCGCCGTATCGCAGGCCATGAAGCGATCGATGGTGGCGCTTGGCATGGAAGGCGAAAAGATCCGCGTCCACTATACCGGCGTCGACCTCGCCCAGTTTGCTCCGCGCGACCGCAGCGAGGCCAAGGCACAGTTCGGGCTGGCGGGTCAGGTCGTGCTGAGCGTCGGTCACCTGACCACGCGAAAGGGGCAGGATCTGCTTATCCGCGCGCTTCCTCACCTTCCGAGCGTGACTCTGATTCTTGCGGGACAAGGGCCGGAACGCCATGCTTTCGAGGCGCTGGCACAGGAACTGGGCGTTGCGGAGCGAGTCGGTTTTCTGGGCTCCGTCCCGCACGATCAGCTCCCTGCCCTCTATAATGCAGCGGACGTGATGGCGTTGCCGTCGGAATCGGAAGGTCTGGCCAATGCCTGGGTCGAAGCACTGGCCTGTGGAACTCCGATTGCGATCAGCGATGTCGGCGGCGCGCGCGAACTGCTGACCGATGCGAAGGCAGGACGTATCGTGGATCGTACGCCCGAGGCTTTGGCTGCCGCACTGGGCGAGATGCTCTCACAGACGCCGGACCGAATAGCGGTGCGCAAGGCGGCGATGCCGTTCACGTGGGGCACGAACGGTGACATTCTGGTCGACTATCTGCGATCGCTGGCGGGGCACACCGCACCCGATTGAACGGGTCAGGGCGTGGAACCGTCAGGTCCAAGGCGCTCCGCACCCTTGGCGGCGGTCGCTTCCTTCGGGACAAAACTGTCCGGGCCGATCTTCAGCCACACCAGCATCGGCGCAGCCATATAGATCGAGCTGTATGTGCCGATGAAGATGCCGAGCAGCATTGCCGCCGTGA
>DASULD010000097.1:0-6582 GCA_036278355.1 Sphingobium sp. | reverse complement strand
TACATCCTGGAACGAAATGTTTCCCGAAATGGGCTGGCGAAGTCCGGTTCCGATCCGCGTCAGTTCCGGCTGGGCATTGACCACCGATCCTACCTCGGCGACTGCTTCCTTGATTTCCCCGTAGTCCTGCATCAGTTGCGCAAGCTGAATGATCGGCTGGGCGGCCCGATTGCCGAGCATGATGAACGCCATCAGCGAACCGGCCTGAAACGTGTCCGGGTCGATCAGCGTCAGATAGGCGCCGAGCAGGAACACGCCCGAGAAGATCAGCCGCTCGAACGGGACGGAAATCGTCTGGGGGACATTGGCGGTTTGCCCCAGCGCATAGCGCGCCTCGACGGACTGGGCCACCCGGACATCCCATTCCCCGCGCCTGCGCCCTTCGAGTGCCAGCGTTTTGATGGTCTTGATGCCGTAGATGCTCTCGACAAGATGCGTGTTCTTGCGCTGCTCGGCGGCAACCACGGCCTTGAAGCGTTTGCCCACGATATCCGCGTAATAGTACACGATCAATGCCAGCACCGTCGCCAGGGCGAGGATCGCCACGGTCAACACCCAGTTGAGGAAAAACAGGATCGGCACCACGATCGCGACGACAACCAGGTCAAGGCCTGTCTGAAGCAGCTTGCCGGTCAGGAAGCTGCGGATTTGATAGATCTTGCTGAGTTTCGACTGGATGAGACCGGTTGGATTGCGCTCAAAGAATTCCAGCGGCAGACCAAGCATCCGGTCAAGCAGATAGAGGCTGAGCCGCCCGTCGATGCGCGTCGCCATCACCTCCATGTAAATGCGGCGCGAATAGCCGGCGATCATTTCGAAGACGATAAGCAGGACGACGGCCCCGCACATGACCGCCAGCGTCGAATAGCTGTGGTTGACCATCACGCGGTCCAGCACGATCATCGAAAGGACAGGAGGGAACAGCGAGAAGATGGTCGTGATGATCGATGCAATCGCGATGTCCCGTAGCAACGTCCTTTCAAGCAGGAGCTGCGACACGATCCATCGCATGCTGAACGGTTGTGCGGTGTCGGTGATCTGAAACTGCCGCTTGGCGAGGATGACGTCCCCTGTGCAGAGCCGTTCGAAACGTTGCTGATCGAGCGCGATGTCCACATCATCCGACCCGGCGCCGGCATCACGTGCCAGTAGCACCGTTCCCTGCGGGGTATCCTCGACCAGTCCCTCGGCAATCAAGAAAGTGCCGTCCCGCAACATCAGCATTGCCGGAAAGGCGCCCCGCAACTGCGTTATGGACTGCCACTCGATCTGAACGGGATGAAGGTGAACGCCCAGCTCCCGAGCCATTCCGGCGAGCGTATCGACCGGAATCTCGTCCTGGACAAGCGCGTAGGCCCGCCGCAGCTCGTCCTCCGTCGTTTCGATGCCCGTCCGCGCGGCAATATGCACGAATGCGCGCAAAAAATGGGAGCAGTTCAATTTCATCTGTCAGATCTCACGTACGCACCGTAATTTATTGCAACAATATCAAGTAATCACCCATTCATACTCTTAACAACATGTTGGTTTTTCGAATTAACTATTCCTATTTTAGGAAGGATGATGACTTTGATAGGTTTCGACTGCAGGCGGTGATTTTTTCCGTCGAACGATGGCGTCGCTGGATTGCGTTCGGCGACGCTTGGCCTTGGCAATTTGCGATGCGGCATTGTTCCCGTGCATTTCCTCCAGCACGGGTCGCCTGCCTGCGATGATGTCGCTCATCAGCTTCTGCCAGCGCGGCAGGATACAGGTGTCCAGATCATAGCGTTCTATGATCGTCCGCCGCGCGCTTTCGCGCATCGCTTGCGTCCCATTCTTGTCGGACAGAAGGGCGTCGACAGTCTGCGCCAGCGCACCCGGCGAGAAGAAGTCAACCAGCACGCCGTTTTCCCCATCGGTTATCACCTCCTGCACCGGGGGTGTGGCCGACCCGATCATCGCGCACCCGGCCGCCATCGCTTCGAGGAAGGACCAGGAGAGAACGAACGGATAGGTGAGATAAATGTGAGCTGACGATATCTGAAGGACGCTCAGATACTTCTCATAGGGCAATTGCCCCAGGAAATGGATTTTCTGGTGGTTCAGCCTGCCGTCGAGTTCAGCGAGCATTTTCTGCCGGTAGGACTGCCCCGAGCGAAGCGGGCTGCCATAGCTCACCTCGTCCCCCCCGACGATCAGGATATGGGCGCTTGGCCTACGGCGCTGGATCTCGGGTATCGCGCGCATGAAGACGTGAAATCCGCGATAAGGTTCGAGATTGCGCGCGACATAAGTGATGACCTCGTCCTTTGCCGTCAGGCGCAGATTGCCCCGCTCCAGGTGCAGCCAGGCATCGGGATCGGGCCGGATCATCTGCGTATCTATGCCCTCATGCAGCACGGTGATCCGGGATCGCATCTCTGGGGGATAGAGGCTTTGCTGCCAGCGCGTCGGGGCGTTGCCCCAATCAGCGGATTCAAGGCTCAGCAGGTTGACGGCGTTGCGAGCGCGCAACCGGCCGCTGTCGTCCGGCACGCCGGGGAACTCAGGGTCAAAATCCGCGTCGGCGCCGGCGTGATGATAGAAGAACTCGAAATAGCTCAGCAGCGGGACATCCGGATAGACGTCTTTGACGAACAGGGTTTCGCCCCAGCCGCTGTGGCCAACAATGATGTCCGGGACAACGCCCTGCGCCTTCAGCATGGCAAGGGATTTGGCAACAGCCTCGCCGTGGCGGACGGCCAATTCGAAATCGATGGTGTAGCGGTGGCATTGGACCGGTGAGGCCAGGTCCGGATAATATACCAGCTTGATGACGCCTTGCATCCAGTTGGTGTTGGGTTGCGATATGAAATAGACGGTGTTGTCCGCGTCATCGGCCAGAATCCGTATGAGATGCTTGTACTGGCCCGGAAAGTTCTGGTGGATGAAGAGGTAGATCATAGCGCCAGCGCCTCAAGCAGTCCTTGCAGATGATTCCCATCGGAGCGGGGGGTTTTGCATCCAATGGCCACAAGCTCGAGATTGGAACGGCGACGAACGGCCATGTCGGCAAACCCGGATTCCCGCATGCAGGCGATGATGCTGCTGGGGGTAAAGGCGGTCTTGTGGGCCATGTGGAGGTTGCCCTCCGCCACGGACCGGCCGTGGCCGTACAGAACATCGTGCGCGGTGATCGGCCCCGCCGGGGAGTCATAAAGGACTTCCGTCATCCGGTCTTCGGCAACATAACGTGCGATCGTCTGGATGTCGGGTACGAGGATGACGGCGAAGCCATCGGGCTTGAGGACCCGCAGGAACTCGCCCAGCGCCTGTCCCACCTGATGCTGGAAGAGATGCTCCACGCAGTGGGACGTCCACAGCGCGTCGGCGAAGTCGTCGCTGAACGGCGACAGATCGGTAATGTCGGCAACGACATCAGGACGCGCGTCGGCATCGATATCGACGCGAATGTGCCGCCACGTTCCAAACAGTTGCGGCAGGCGTTCCGGTCCGGACGCCCCGCAGCCCGCGTTGAGGATAATCGGTTGCAAATGGTACTCCCCCCGCATGGTGAAACGCCCCGATCGTCAGGCGCTGATTTCTCGGAAAACGCTGAACCTCGGCCCTGCCGGCACCGGCACGGGAGGGGGGCTTTGCCACCTGGTGTCCGCCGAGTGGGCCTCGCCATGCGGCGGTGGCATGGCGTCCATCTGCTGGCGGGCGCTGTCGACGATATGAAGCCAGACACCCACTAGCCGATCCCCGGCAAGCGGGCTGACGCACATCGCCCCATCGGTGAGAGGGCCGACGATGCGTCCGGACGCGAACTTGCCCGAATATTCGCACAGGAAGCGCGTGGTGGCCTGCGGCTTCTGACGGATCGCAAAGCCATGAAGCGCCTTTGCCATCCCGCGTGTGCCGCAGGGCCTGCCCTGATCGACCCACTGGGTTTCCGCACCGGCGGCGCCGAGCGTCTTGTATTCGATGGATGCGGGCGCGATGTTGGTGATCGGTGTGATCGAAAGGCATTCGATCGCCCGTTCGGCATCCGGCGCTCCGACCCATGCCTGGTCGATACCGATGACATCGCCCACGAATTCGGCATGTGCGACGATCTGCGCCCGAAGCAGCGTTGCGCCCGGCCGGGCTACCGGCGGTTGGCCCGCCACATGGATCGCCTGTTGCTGAGCGGGGGCGTCGGCAAAGGCGTAGGCGCCCTGTTCCCCGTCAAGCTTTCGCACGTCGATCTGCAAGGGTGCCAGCCCAGGGGTGGTCAGCAGCACGACGACCACTTTCACGGCATCGCCGTTGACCTTCAGGATGACGCTGTCCTGACTGCTGCGCAGCCATTGGTGCTCTGCGCCTGGCGATGAGACATATTCTATGTCGCTCTTGCGCTCGCCGGGGGCGGCGACAATCTGCAGGGCAGGCAACGACGCCGCCTGGCCTGCGCCATTATTGCCTGTGGGCACTACGGAAAAATGGTAGAGGCCCCGGGCCAGCGTCAGGAACTCGGCGGTGGAGGTAAGGCCGTTATCGGGATTGCGCACGGTCGCGTCTCCTGGCGAGTGGGCGGAAAGGGAAACCTCGGTCAAGGAAGCGTCATTTGCCGAGGGCAGGGCGATCAGCATTTCGTTGATCTGTGCGCCGGTGGTTTCCAGCGGGATCAGATGGTGGGGGCGCGGCGTCTGTCTCAGCCGTTCCGCGATGGCACCGATGTCGAACGCCACGATCGGCAGACCGGTCGCCATTGCGTGGCTCAGGGAATAGCTCCATGTCTCCGGCGTCACCGACGGCAGGAAGATCGCCGAGGGAGCCTCCCGCTGCAACAACAGGGGAAGCTCGGCCTCGTCATAGCGGCCTGTTATGAACAGTTTGCCGGTCCTCAGCAGGGACTCTTCGTCATCCGAAAATCCGATGAGCACGAATTCCAGCGGCAGATTATGCAGTGCCGCATGGCGCGCGCAGGCGAGGAGGACAGCTCGCCCTTTTTGTTCGCCTACGGCGCCGATCACGGCGATGCGATGAGGCACCGTTCCCGTGGTAGGCAAAGCGGGCGCAGTGGGCGGTTCCCATGGCGTGACACGGAAGCTTCGATCGGGAAATATGCGCGCATAGCGGCTCGCCACATCCTGGCACGGAACGAAGATGGTGCGCGCCTGGGCGAGCCAATGTCCGCTGCGGTCGCGCAAGCTGTCGGGGTCGAGGCCGTCGTGCAATTCGGAACCGGCTTGTTTGATGCAGTTTCTGCACCCCGCAGCGTCCGGTTCGCCGCAATAGAGCCCGTCCGTGCCGAGAAGGCTGAGGCGGGGGCAGTACCAGCTATAGTCATGAATGTAGATATCGACCGGCGCGTCCACGGCAAAGCAGGCGTCGACAAAGGAGGTGTCCATCCCCAGAAAATGATGGATTTCAACCTGCGCGATCGGGAGGTGATCGAGAAGATCGCAGAACGCATCGATTTCATCGGCCATGCGGTAACGAAGGTCCTGAAACTCCTCGCGGTGCGCAACCGTCAGGCTTGCATATCCGGTCTCGGTCGTCGGCCGGAGCAGCACCGGCAGATATCCCTGCTGTTCCAACGCCTCGATACGCGCATCAACATGCTTCTGAACGCCGCCGGGCAGGGCAAGCGACACCAGCAGGGCTACCGGGCGTGAGCCTTCCCGCAAGATTGCTTCATCGAGGCACCGCCGTAACGGGGCGAGGGGCTGCGCCTCGTGAAACGTCTCTACCGATGCCTTGTATGTGGGATGGCGCTGCGTCAGTACGGCCTCGTTCCGCGCCATCCAGCCGTTCCGGGCAGACCCGAACGAGACTCCGTTCCGGTGCAGCACATAGACGTCGCCCGCGATGACATGCGTCCATCCGTGGGCGCTCGCGCGCAGGCAAAAGTCGTTTTCCTCGCCATAGCCGCGACCAAACAGATTCTCGTCAAAGGCTCCGACCTGATCCAGGCAGGCCCGTCGCACAAACATGCAAAAACCCACTCCGGTGGGCGCCGCCACACTCTGCCCTTCATTGATCCTGGCGGCCATGGCGTCCCGGACCTGCGCGATCTCGTTGGCGCAGGTGTGTTCGTGACCCCCCGGATAGCTGGCGATCGAGCCGGAATTGGAGAGGGGAGTGACGGTGGCTATGTCGGGGTTTGACGCGGCGTGCGCGCAGAGTCGTTCAAACCAGCCGGGAAAAACTACAGTATCGGAATTGAGCAAAACTATGTCGTGTTCCGGAGCGGCGCGCATTCCCCGATTTGCGGAGGCGGGAAAACCCAAGTTCGCCTTATTCTCTATGACCGTGATGCGCGGATGCCGCGGGTATTCGTGAACAAGGGCCGTGATGCCGGTCTCCGGGCTGGCATCGTTGACGACAATGACTGGGACGCCGGTGGGAACGGTGGCCAGAACGCTCTCTATGCAGGAGCGGGTCTCGTCCTCCCCCCGATAGATCGGGATAACGATAGCCGTCCCGGCCGAATGAAACTCCGGTCGCCTCGTCGAACGGCGCGTGCGGTATGGCCGAACCGAAGCCAGGCCGAACGGCGATCCTGGAAAAGATGTCACCTTTCCGTCGGGCAGCGCGACGGTCAGGTTGAGCCGCGCCTGGGCGAGCCTGTCG
>DASULD010000096.1:0-28692 GCA_036278355.1 Sphingobium sp. | reverse complement strand
ATGCGTCCCTGCGCGGCCGCTTGAGGGGGAGCCGCATTCCCGCGCGCAGCCGCCAGCCGGTGCATCAATGCGCAAGGGGAGGCGGGGCGCTGCCGGCGGGCCTGACCGGATGGGACAGGCGGCGGGACGCAGCGGCGGCCTCCCGCGCGGACGCGGGCCATGGGCTTGGGTGCGGATGTAGCAGGACGGCCGGGATGTAGGAAAGGGGGGGGGCACGAAGTGTTGTATTGAGATTTTGCAATACACCAACGCCGGCTGGAGAGCCGATGTCTTACGTCAATGCTGCCTGACAAGACGGGGCAGCCTGCGCAGAAGTCTCGACCGGCCCATCGGTTCGAAGGAGTCCCGCGCGCTTTCCGGATCGAGCGCCTCGGTACGGGCGATCTTCTTTTCGACCGCGTTGGGGCGGGGCGGGCTGAAGACACGGAGCGTCCGGCCGTGTCCCCCGCGCAGTTGTTCGACCGTGCCGATCAACGATCCCGTTTCGGACTGGACGCGCAGGACATGGGCAGGGTCCGTGCCGAGATGTTCCGCCATCAGCTCCGCCCGGATCGTCTCGATCATCGGGCCTGCCTCGCCATTTCCGGGGACACGGGCGTCCACCGCCAGGTCGCATTCGCTGTCGAGCCCCATCGACCGGTTGTTCATGTTGGAGGAGCCGACGCGCAGCACCAGATCGTCCACGATCATGATCTTGGCGTGAACATAGATGTCGTCGCCGGCCTCGTTGACGGGCGTATAGATCCGGAAGCGGCTTTGCGCGCCGTCTATCCGCCCCAGCGAGCGCAGAAGCTCCGCTCGCGCGGCGCCCATGACTTCCTCTTCCAGCCAGCCGTCGGCCGTTTCGGGATTGACCAGCACGAACTCCAGCTCATCCCGCGCCTTCAGCCGCTCCGCTATCGCTTCGGCCACCGCGCGAGAGGCGAAATACTGATTCTCGGCGTAGATGAAGCGCTTTGCCGACCCGATGAGGTCGATGAAAAGCCGCTCATTCTCGCGCACCTCGCGCCGGTCGTCATATTCGCCGATCGTGCGCGCAATGGCGATCCGGACATTGCGGAACTGCGGCTCCAGCGCGCCGGGCCACGGGTCTTCGCCGGCCACCGGCTCGGGCAGATGACCGCCGCCCGCCGCCGCCCAGCGTTCACGCGCCAGCACGCCCAGCGCCTTCGCCACCTCTCCGTCCACCGCCATCGTGGCGTCGTGCCACGGGCTGTAACGGCGTCGCGTGGTCGGACGGCGGCGGCCGGGATGATCGTGGCGATGCTCGCGCGTGTCCCAGCGGTCGGCCGTCATGTCGATGCCGCCGCAAAAGGCCAGCACGTCGTCGATGACGAGTATTTTCTGATGATGGCTCGCCCCCTTCGGATGCGCGCCGTCGAGTTTGAAGGTGATTCGCTTGTGCCACATCCAGCGCGCCAGCCGGAACAGCGTCGTTCCCCGGCCGAGCAGCTTCAGGGCACCCACGTCCCATTTGAGGATATGGATGCAAAGCCCCGGCCGTTTATCGGCGAGCCACTGGATGAAGCGGCCAAGCTCGTTGGGTGCGCCCGCGACCGCATCGTCGTCCGGCCCTTCTTCGCGGTCGAGAAAGATGCGGCTGTCGAAATCCCAGCCGACCAGGATGATCTGCTGCCGCGCCTTGAGCATCGCCCGCTTGGCGAGCCGGTAATAGTCAGCGGCGTCCACGACCACCGATGCCCGGCCGGCCCGGGCGACGCGCCAGCAGTTGCGGCCGGGTTCGAGCAGATGCGGCGGATCATCGTCCATGACGGTACAACGACCGAGCGTTCGTCGTGTTTCCTTGCCCGCCGGGCGCGCGCGCTTATCGCGCCACGCGATCGGCCAGTGTCGATGCAATAGCCGCCAGCTCGGGAAAGACCCGGGCTCGCTCGGCCGCTTGCGCCGACGCCGCCGTACCGCGAATGACACGGCCCTTGATGCCGTGGAAGATCGCTGCCAGCCGAAAGAAGTTGAACGCGGTGTAGAACGCGTAATTCGCGATTCCGTCCCGTCCGGTGCGCGCGCAATAGGCGGCGATGTACTCTTCCTCCGACGGCAGGTTGAGCGCCGCGAGATCGGCACCGGCCAGACCTGCCACGATGTGGGGCGGCATATGGTACATCATCGCGTTGTAGGCGAAGTCGGCCAGTGGATGACCCAAGGTCGACAGCTCCCAGTCGAGCACCGCAAGCACGCGCGGTTCGGTGGGATGGAAGATCATGTTGTCGATGCGGAAATCGCCGTGGACGATGCTGGTCTCATCGCGGGCAGGAATATTGGCGGGCAGCCATTCGATCATCCGGTCCATGTTTGGATCGCGGCCGGCCTGCGTGTCTTCCAGATACTGCCTCGACCAGCGGCTGATCTGCCGTTCGAAATAATTGCCGGGCTTGCCGAAGTCGCCCAGCCCGACCGCCTGATAGTCGATAGTGTGAAGCGCTGCGATCGTCGCGTTCATCGCGTCGAAACAGTCCCGGCGCTGGGATGCGGGGACCTCCGGAAGCGTCGCGTCCCAGAACACGCGGCCCTCGACCATGTCCATGATGTAGAACCATGTGCCGATCACGCTGTCGTCGGTGCAGAGCGCATGGACGTGCGCCACCGGGAAGTTCGCCTTTTCCAAGCCGGTCAGAACCTGGGCCTCACGCTCGATCGCGTGCGCGCCCTTGAGAAGTTGCCCCGGCGGCTTGCGACGCAGCACATAGGCGCGGTCCGCCGTGATGAGCTTGTAGGTCGGATTGGATTGACCGCCCTTGAACTGTTCCACCCGTATCGGCCCGACGAAACCCGGGACATTCGCGGCCATCCAGTCCGCCAGCCGCGCCTCATCGAAACGGTAGCCATCGCGAACCGGGACCGTGCCGGTGTTCGCACTGGCGTCGGCGCCGGTCACAGCGCGTGCGCCTTGGAATGGTCGCGCTTGATCTTCTTTGCGAGCGACCATTTGTGAACCTCGGTCGGGCCGTCATAGATGCGGAACGCACGGATTTCGCGGAACACCTGCTCCACGATCGTGTCGCCTGATACGCCGGTGCCGCCCATCACCTGCACGCAGCGGTCGGCGACACGCATCAGTGCCTCGGACACGGCCACCTTCGCCATCGAGCTTTCGGCGGTCCCGAGCGATCCGCCGTCGAGGATGTCCGCGCACCAGTCGATCATCAGCTCCGACTGTTTCAGGTCGATCAGGTTTTCGGCGAGCATGAAACCCACCCCTTCATGATCCACCAGCTTTTTGCCGAATGCGTCACGGCGGCAGGCATAATCCGTCGCGATCTCCTGCGCGCGCGTCGCGGAACCCAGCCAGCGCATGCAGTGCGACAGGCGGGCGGGGCTCAGGCGTATCTGCGCATATTTGAAACCCTCTCCGCTTGCGCCCAGCATCTGGCTGGCAGGCACGCGCAGATCCTCGATCACGACGACGGAATGGCCGCCGGGCATCGAGCTGTCGATGGTGTCGAGCACCCGCTCGATCCGAATCGCCGGATCGGGCAGATCGACCAGGAACATGCAGGCGCCGTCGTCGGACTTCGCCATGATGATGCCGACCTTTGCGCCCTGCGCGCCGGTGATGAACGCCTTGCGGCCGTTGATAACCCAGTGATCGCCGTCCGGACGGCAGGTCGTCTTCATCATCGAGGGGTCGGAACCAGCGCCGCCTTCCGACGCTGGTTCCGTCATGAAGAAGGCGGAGCGCGCGTCGCCCGCGACCATCGGCGCCAGAAAATGGGCCTTCTGTTCGGACGAGCCGACCTTGCCCATCAAATACATGTTGCCCTCATCGGGCGCCATCGTGTTGACCGCCACCGGGCCGAGCGGCGACAGGCCCGATTTCCTGAGGACGATGGCAGTCTCGCGCTGGCTGAGATGCGATCCGTCGGGCAGGATGTGCGGGGTGAGCACGCCGGCCGCCTTGGCCTTGGCGCGCAGCTCGGCCACCAGGTCTTCGCACGGTCCGTGTCCGTGCACCTTTATCCGGGGATCGCGTTCATAGGGAATAACGACCTCGCGGACGAAGGTTTCGACCTTCGCGGCGATCGCTTCGGCACGGGCAGTCATGGTTTCTCCCTGTTCATGGCGAAATGCCGGCCCAGATCGCTGAAGGCGCCGGTGACAAAAGCTCTTTTGTTATGCAGACCAAGCATCTATTTCTCCTGTGAGCATTTTGGAACAAGATTGTAGAACAATCAAGGGCGGAGATACTGGACATGGGTGACACGCCTGATCGGCATTGGATGGGCCCGGAGCCTGCGGGTGCCGCGCGGCGGGTCTACCTCGGCATATTGCAGGCGCTTGAGGCCGGAAAAACGGTTCCGGGGCAGCGCCTTGTGGAAACGGATCTGGCGCAGGAGCATTCGGTCGGACGGAACGCGGTGCGCGAGGCCATGCAGCATCTGGCGGTGCGCGGCGTGGTCGATCTGTCGCCCAACCGTTCGCCCGCAATCCGGCGGCTCGACCTGGCCGAAAGCCTGGAAGTGCTGGAAGTCGCTGCTGCGATGATTCGACTGGCCGCAGGGACCGCAGCGCGGGCCTATTCGTCCGATCATTCCGATATGCTGGAGTCGGCACTTTCTGACCTCGAGGCCGCGGACACTTCCGCGGATGCCGCCGCATTGAACCGGGCACGCCGCCATTTCTATCGCGCGCTGCTGCTGATCGGCGGGAATCGGGAGCTACAGCGGCTCTTTCCGACCATCGGCATGCATATCATTCACGCCCAATATCCTTCGCCGAAGATACAGGCCGCGCGCCGCGTCGATTACCGCCGGATCGCCGAGGCGGTCGTCGCGGGGAATCCGGTTGCGGCGGAGGCCGCAGCCGAAGCGCATGTCGAGCATGTGCGTGACATTATCCGAACAGCGACCTGAGTTCGAGGCTGTCGGCCTTGCTTATACCATCTCACCTCTAAGAAGCCTGGGCAACGCGCCACTTTCACCGCGCGCCTCGGCCATGAAACGGTTCTTGAGCGGCCCCATTTTCTGTACGGCGGCAAGACCTGCGCGCCGAATCGCCGAGGGGATGCGTCCCGGCACGTCGAACAGCCGCACCAGGCCGTCCATCGCGATCGTGACGCTCAGCGTATCGAGGCTGCGCCAGCGTTGATAGCGGGTGAGGAGTTGTGCGTCGCCCGGCTCCAGCCCCAGCCTCATGCCGTCGACTATCACCTCGATCAGCGCAGCCGCATCGCGGAAGCCGAGGTTGACCCCCTGTCCCGCGATCGGATGAATCCCGTGCGCCGCATCGCCGACAAGCGCAAGCCGGGTGTCGGTGATCCGCGCGGCGCGATGATACCCAAGCGGATACGAGAAGCGTGGCGCCGCCAGCCTGATCTCTCCCAGAAATTCCCCGATCCGTTTCTGCGCCTCATGCGCCCAGCCGCGCTCCCCCAGCGCAAGCATACCCTGTGCCTGCCGCTGGGGCACGGTCCAGACGACGGCGCTTCGGGTTCCCGGCTGCATCGGAAGCAGCGCGAACGGGCCGCCGGGATAGAATATTTCGTACGCGGTGTTGGCGTGATTCACCTCATGCTCGATGGCCGTGACGATCGCCACATGATCATATTGCCATTGCGCGACCGGAATGCCCGCCGCCTCCCGCATCGGGCTGGAGCGGCCCTCGGCGCCCACCAGCAGCGAGGTGGAAAGCTGCGCGCCGCTGTTCAGCACGATCTCGACACCGTCGAGCGTGCGGTCGATGCGGATCGCCCGGTCAGGCTGAAACATAGTGAGGTTTTCCGCCGCGAGCGCCGCATCGCGCAGCGCGGTCCGGGTTTCCCGATTTTCGAACATGATGCCCATCGGCGTGGTGTCATCGCCCGGCGGATCGAACTGGAGCGAGCCGGGTTCCAGCCCATCCGACACCCAGATGCGTTCTATGGGGCACCCTTTGCCCTCCAACCGCCCGGCGATGCCGATTGCCTGAAACAGCCGCCAGCTCGCGCTGGAAATGGAGGAGACACGGCCATCGAAAGCCGCGGCAAGCGTGGCCTCGGGATCGGCGGGGTCGATAACCGCGCAGGTGACACCGTGCCTTGAAAGGCCGATGCCGAGCGTCAGGCCAACCAGCCCGCCGCCCATGATGATTACGTCGAACCTGTGCGTGTTCACCCGTCAGGACCTATCGATTGCGAAAATTGCGGTCATCGGCATGGCCGACGAAAGGCAGGGAGCATTGTAATGCAGCCTTCATCCCGCCGTGCCGCCGACCGTCAGCCGATCGATCAGCAGCGTCGGCTGGCCCACGCCTGCAGGAACGCTCTGGCCGCCCTTGCCGCAGGTGCCCACGCCCTCATCAAGCGCAAGGTCGTTGCCGATGCCGACGATGCGGCTCATCGTTTCGGGGCCGTCGCCGATAAGGGTCGCGCCCTTGATCGGATCACCCAGCCTGCCGTCCTTCACGCGATAGGCCTCAGTGCAGGAAAAGACGAACTTGCCCGACACGATGTCGACCTGCCCGCCGCCGAAGCTCTTGGCGTAGATGCCGTCCTTGACACGCGAAAGCAGTTCGGCCGGATCGTCGTTGCCTGCGCGCATGAAGGTGTTGGTCATGCGCGGCATCGGCGCGTGGGCATAGCTTTCGCGCCGCCCGTTGCCCGTGGGTTCCACCCCCATCAGGCGGGCGTTCAGCCGGTCCTGCATATAGGCCGTGAGCACTCCGTCCTCGATCAGTACGGTTTCACGCGTGGGCGTGCCCTCATCGTCGATGGAGAGCGAGCCACGGCGATCCTGCATCGCCCCGTCATCGACCACGGTGACCCCCCTGGCTGCGACTTGGCTGCCGAGGCGGCCGGTGAAGGCGGAGGTGCCCTTGCGGTTGAAATCGCCCTCAAGCCCATGTCCCACAGCCTCATGCAGGAGAACCCCGCACCAGCCGGAACCAAGCAGTACCTGCATCTCGCCCGCAGGCGCGGCCACGGAGCGCAGATTGACGCGCGCCTGGGCAATCGCCTCGTCTATTGCGCGGTTCCACACCGTCTCTTCCATGACGCCGTCGTAGAGATAGCGGCCGCCCATGCCGAACGAGCCGGTTTCGCGGCGGCCATTTTCTTCCATGATGACAGAGACATTAAGCCGAACCAGCGGGCGGATATCGGTGGCGGTAAAGCCGTCGGCCCGGACGATCTCGATCACCGACCAGCTTCCCGCGAGGCTGACCGAAACCTGGCTGACCCGCGGATCGCGTGCGCGTGCCACGGCATCGATCTTCGCGCACAGCGCAACCTTTTCCGCGAAGGGCACCAGCTCCAGCGGATTGGCGTCGGTATAAAGATGGCGATTGGTGCGCGGGGGCGGCGGCGAGGGCGGCTGTTTTGCCGGATCGAGCAAGGCGAGCGTCTGCGCCGCGCGGGTGATCGCCGCCTCGCTGATCTCATTCGCGTGGGCGAACCCCGTCGTCTCCCCCGAAACGCCGCGCAGGCCAAAGCCCCTGTCGGTCGAATAGTCGGCGGTTTTCAAACGCCCGTCGTCGAACCCGAAGCTCTCGCTCGCGCGGTATTGCAGGTAAAGCTCCCCGTCGTCGCAGCCTTTGAGGGCGGAGGCGGTGAGGCGAGCGGCGCCGTCGGGGTCGAGCATGCCGTCACGATAGAGGAGGCCGCGCGCATCGGTGAAGGAAGAGGTCATATCGGTCATGCAACCGATATAGAAGGTTCACACCGTCGCGCCACCCCCGAACGGGACGCCCGGTTGCGAAATCCCGGCCGATCCACCGTCGGCAGGTCCGCCGATCAGGACAAAGCGGCGGTCGCAGTAGCCGCAGTCGACGAAGCCCTTCTCATCGATCTCCAACCAGACGCGTGGATGACCCAGCGCGGCGGGGATATCGCCGGCGCCGTCGCAGGCGACGCGCTGGCTGCTGGTGCGGGTGACTTCTGGCGGCGGGATCATGGGCGCGCGTCTAGCATCCGTCGCCTCGCGCGGCAATATCGCGTTTGCGGTCACGGCGTTCGCCGCTATGACGGCGCGATGACACAAGGCGCATCATCGCAGAACGCGATCGAGATCGAAGGGCTGACCAAGGTTTATGAGGGCGGCAAGATGGCGCTCGACGCCGTCAGCCTGTCCGTGCCGCGTGGCGAGATATTCGGCCTGCTGGGTCCCAATGGCGCGGGCAAGTCGACGATGATCAACATTTTGGCCGGATTGGTGACGAAGACCGCGGGCACCGCACGAGTCTGGGGCTTCGATATCGATGCCAACCCGCGCAACGCGAAAAATTCGATCGGCATCGTCAACCAGGAAATATTGTTCGATCCGTTCTTCACGCCGTTCGAAACGCTGGAAAACCAGGCGGGCTATTATGGCGTGCCCAAGCGCGAACGCCGGACAAACGAACTGCTGCGCGCGGTGCATCTCGATGACAAGGCGCATGCCTACTCCCGCACTCTGTCGGGCGGCATGAAGCGGCGGCTGATGGTGGCCAAGGCGATGGTGCATTCTCCGCCGATCCTGGTGCTCGACGAGCCGACCGCCGGCGTCGACGTCATGCTGCGGCAGCAGCTTTGGGATTATGTGCGCGGCCTCAATGAGCAGGGCGTCACGATTGTCCTCACCACCCATTATCTGGAGGAGGCCGAAGAGCTGTGCGATCGCATCGCCATCATCAACAACGGTCGCCTCATCGCCAACAAACCGACCCGCGAACTGGTCGGCATGGCCCAGGAAAGGATCGTCATCGTCACGGTGGAACGGGAAATCAACGTGGTGCCCGACCACCGCTGTTTCGACAAGGTCGAGCAGACAGGGGAGCGAACTTTGACGATCACCTACAACAAGGAACGCGCCAACGCCGGACAGGTCCTGTCGGCAGTGACCGAACTGGGCTTCCAGATCGTCGATGTCGCCACGCGGGAGCCCGATCTGGAGGATGTTTTCCTGCATCTTACGACGCAGGCGGCGTGAGCGTGCAATAACGGATTCACGTTGAGGCGCGGACGGGGCTTGCCGAATGCGCGGGTTTTTTCCTAGGCCCATCGGCGGCTTGGGGCGAACGGGATAGAACAAACAGCATGTCCATCCGCGAATATGACGTGGTCATCATCGGATCGGGCGCGGCGGGCCTGACCGCGGCGATCCACCTGGCGCAAGACAGGAAGGTGCTGGTGCTCGCCAAGGGCGCTCTGGACGGCGGTTCGACCGCCTGGGCGCAGGGGGGCATCGCCGCCGTGCTCGACGCGGGCGACAGCTTCGAGCATCACGTCGAGGATACGATGGTCGCAGGCGGAGGCCTCAACGACCGCGCGACCGTAGAGTTCGTCGTGTCGGAGGCTCCGGCCGCGATCGAGCGTCTGGCCGTGCTGGGTGTTCCTTTCAACGAAGGGGAGCAGTTCGGCGAGCGCTGGCACCTGACGCGTGAAGGCGGCCATTCGCACCGCCGCATCGTCCATGTCGACGACGCCACCGGCGCGGCGGTGCATAAGGCGCTGGTAAAGGCGGCAGAGGCAAACCCCAATATCACGCTGGTCCCTGACATGGTGGCGATCGACCTCATCACCAGCCGTCACGGGGTACGCTATTCCGGGGACGGCCATGTCTGGGGCGTCTATGCGTTCAACCGCGGCACAGGCCATGTCGATGCGTACACGGCGCGCGCGACGATACTGGCGACCGGAGGGGCGGGGCGTGCCTATCTGTTCTCGACCGCGCCGCGCGGAGCCACCGGTGACGGCATCGCGATGGCCTGGCGCGCGGGTTGCCGCGTTTCGAACATGGAGATGAACCAGTTTCATCCCACCTGCCTTTACAATCTGGACGTCAAGAACTTCCTGATCACCGAAGCGGTGCGCGGCGAGGGTGGGCTGCTCAAGCTGCCACCCGGTGTGCCCGGTGGAGGGAAGCGCTTCATGGACCGGCATGACAAGCGCGGCGAGCTTGCCCCGCGCGATGTCGTCGCGCGCGCGATCGACCATGAGATCAAACGGCTCGGCCTCGATTATGTCCACCTCGACATCAGCCACAAGTCGCCGGAGTTCATCAGGGAGCATTTCCCGACCATCCACGCGCGGCTGCTCGATGTCGGTATCGACATCACAAAGGAGCCTATCCCGGTGGTTCCGGCGCAGCATTATACCTGCGGCGGTGTGATCATCGATCTTGACGGGCGCACCGACCTTCCTGGTCTCTATGCCGCAGGAGAGGTGACGGAGAGCGGCCTTCACGGGGCCAACCGGTTGGCGTCCAACTCCCTCCTCGAATGCTTCGTCTTCGGGGAGGCAGCCGCGCGGCACATCCGGGCGGGCTGGGATGACCTGCCCCCGCCGCCGCCGATCAAGCCGTGGGACGAAAGCCGCGTCACCAATTCCGACGAGGAGGTGATCGTCACCCACAACTGGAAGGAAATCCGCCGGTTCATGTGGGACTATGTCGGCATCGTGCGCACCACCAAGCGGCTGGAGCGGGCAAAGCACAGGGTCGATCTGCTGTCGCAGGAGGTGGACGAATATTACGGAAATTTCCGCGTGACCCCGGACCTCATCGAGCTGCGCAATCTGGTCGAGGTCGCCCGTCTGGTGATCCGTTCCGCGCTGCACCGGAAGGAGAGCAGGGGCCTCCATTATACGCTGGATTATCCGGAAACATCGCCCGAGGCGATGGATACCGTGCTGACCCCTTGACGTCATCACCGTGAGGCGGTGTTATGTGTCCCACAACAACATGAGGGAGTTGCCGCCCCGCCCTCGGGACGGACGATCTTCCCCGAGGGGCGCACATGAACGAATCAGGTATCTGGAGCGTGGACCGCATTGCGGCAAATAATTTGCAGGTCAGCCTCGGTCTGAGGCTGGACGCAGCGCAGGTCGAAACCATTGCCAGCCACTTTGCCGAACACCGGCTCGATGCCTATGAATGGGCCGCGGAACGCTCGCGGTCGAACATCGTCCAGACGCTGGAGTCCGCCTCACTCGATCTGTGCCCGCGCAACGGGGAAGAATGGGTGTCCGGCTTCATGCGGGCGGAGCAGGTGGTCTTGACGATGGCGACCCAGGAGCTTGTCAAAGCGGAACCGGGCAAGGCGCTCTCCAGGGGGCAGGTGTTGAGAAACCTCGTGCGCAGGGCCAGGTCCGCCGCACAGGCGGGCGCCTGAGGGTCAAAGCGCGAGGCGCGCCGTTACCCTGACGTCGCGCCCGGCAAGCGGCGCATAATCCTTGAGCACGCTGGCGTGTCGTCGGGCGGCAACGTCGAAGATGTTGTCGGCGGAAAGGGTTATGCTGGTCGCATCGCTGCCGGCGACCGGGCGCCAGGTCAGCGAAGCGGCAACCAGGGTAAAGCCGGGCGTCGCGGGTTCAAGCAATGTCACGCGATCCTGCCGGAAGCTGTGTTCGATCTCGACACGTCCCGTCCAGCGGTCATTGCCAAGCTCGGCGCCGCCCCTGATCCGGAGCGGCGGGATGCGCGGGGCGGGTCCGGCACCGACGATCCGCGCGCGAACATAATCCGCCTGAGCATCGAGCAGGAGGCCGGTGTCGCCCCATCGCGCGAGTGTCGCGCTGCCCTGTGCTTCAAAGCCCCAGGTGCGCGCTTTGGCCTGACCATATTGAAAGCAGGGCAGGTCGAGAGCGCCGCTCGGCGGAAGCACGGCCTCGCACGCCGCATCGGGTACGAGCGTGTCGTAGATATAGCCGTTGAACCAGTTATGATAGGCGTTGAGCGTCACCGCGTAACCCGTACCCTGTCCGCGCAGACTCGCCTCCGCGCCCCAGTTCGTTTCCTTGCCAAAGTCCGGGCTGCCCAGTTCAAACGCCTGCGTGCCCGCGTGGGGGCCGCGCGCGAAAAGCTCTTCCGCTGACGGCGCGCGCTCGCTGCGCCCGACGGTGAGGCCGAGGCGCCAACCGGGCAGCAGCGCGTAGCTGGCCCCGGCGGAAAAGGAGAGCGCATCGAAGCTTCGCACTGCCGGCCCCGAGCCCAGGTCCGCATCGGCGACGGCGGTCACCCGGCCATGTTCGTAGCGCGCGCCTGCTTCCAGCCGGACATCGCCCAGGTCGAGCGACTGGAGTGCGAAAAGGCCCAATTGGGTCGTTGCATTTTTCGGCAGGAACTTCTCGTCTCCGACGATCCGCATGTCGCGGGCGAGAAGTTGTGCACCGATGACGCCGTCCCAGCCGTCGCGCCGCGCCTGCACCAGCTCGATCCGACCTTCCAGCCCTTGGGCCAGGAAGCGCGTGCCGGCAATGCCATGCTCGTCGATCTCGGCATGGCGATAATCGGCAAATCCCGCGCGCAGGCGTATCCGGTCGATGAAGCCGCCGCCCGCGTGCAGTTCGGCGCGGAGATCGGCGCGATCCTGCTTCATGTGGAGTCGCACCTGCTCGGCCTCCTCGCCCGGAACCAGTGCGAAACGGACCGGCACGCCATAGAGATTGTCGATATGGTTGAGGGATACGCCGATGTCGCCGCCCCCGCTGATATAGGCGAGTGCTCCAGCAACCTCCCAGCTTCTGGCGGCGCTGTTGGGGAGGTCACCCTTCAACCCGGCGAGCCCGGCGATACCGGCATCGCCGCTTGCCAGCGCTTCCGCGCGCAGCGCAGGGGTGAGTATGTGTCCGCCGGTGCGAAGGTCGCCGGACCTTGCCCAGCTCCCGTCGACATGGACGACGAAGCCCCGACCGAGCGGCGCCTCTGCCCTGCCCGACACGGTGCGTTCGTTCGCGGCGGTGCCGTAGCTCGCGATCCCTTCCACATGCACCGGTTCGTCTGGGACGCGGTGCGGGATGCGCGCGTCGATCACATTGACGACTCCGCCAATCGCGCTGGACCCGTAAAGCAGCGCCGCAGGTCCACGCAGCACCTCTACACGCTCAGCGGTCAGGGGGTTGATGGCCACGGCATGATCCACGGACGTGTTCGACACGTCGAAGCTGCCGATCCCGTCCGTCAGCACACGCACGCGCTCACCCTGTAGGCCGCGCAGGATGGGCCGGGACGCGTGCGGGCCGAAACTAGTCGCCGAAACGCCGGGCTGGCGGATCAGCGTTTCGCCGATCGTGCCGCGCAGATCACGCGCGAGTTCCGCGCCGGACAGCACCGAAACGCCCGCGAGGACATCGGTCTGCGTTCGTGGAACCAAGGCCGTGACGACGATCTCGTTGCCGGTACGGTCATGATAGCCGGTCTGGTCCGGACCCTGGGCGCGGAGGGACGTCCCGGCGGCAAGGAGGGGAAGGAGCACGACGGCGGAGCGGGCAGAAGAGCAATTCACGACGGTCTTTCCCTTTTTTATGCCGCACTCCAACATCCGGCGCGGCTTATCCGCGAGCGTATAATGATATAACATATCAAAATCAAATCCGCAGATCGGGCTGAGGCTGGGGCGGTTCCGGCACGGGCTGGATTGCTTCGCCGCACTCCCATGGACGAAGCGGAGGTGGATGGAGGTGCCAGGTTTTGGCCTGGCTGCTCCTGCTGCCCGATTCAGCGAAAAAGAAACTCGGACAGAGCCAGCACTGCTGGATCATCGATGCGGTCGGCCCGCACCGCCTGACGCACCTGAATTTGCGGAAGCCCCTGCGCATAGGACAGGCGCCGGATCCCGCCCATCCGGCCGACATCGCGGGCGGTCGGGCCAAAGGCCGCGCAGTAGGCGTGGTTTTCCTCGATGAAACGCATCAGCCGATACAAATCGTCCGTTTCCAGAACGGGCGGGCCGAGCGTCAGGCCGCCCTCGGCGAGCGCGCGCTCCGTCAGAACGCGGGCGATATTGCCGGAGGCAAGCGCGGCATAGCCAAGCGCGGCAAGGTCGTCGGCCGCCACGGCATCGCGATCCGCAAGCGCGTTGCCGTCACCCACGAACAGCGAGATGCGCTCGCTCCACGCATAGCGGCTGGTGAAGTGCTCCGGCTCCCCCAGCGCATAATAATATGCGATGTCGGCAAGACCGTGATCAAACAAGTGTGCGGCCCCCGCTTCGTCGATGCTTTCCAGACGCAAGGCGATGCGGATGTCGGGGCTGGCCTGTTCGAAAGCGACCAGCGCCTCCTGAAAATGGCTGAATATCGCGGGGTGAGAGGCAAGGACGATGGTCTGGTCCGGTTCGGGACGGGCGGCGGGCGTTTCTTCCTGCCTCGCCATCGTCCCGGGGTCCTGGGGATGGAAATGACGCGGCTGAAGCGGGCGCTCCTCGTCGTTCGGGGGAGATATGGCACCCGCGCCGCCCGTCGACTGTGCGGGCGCAGCGGGGGCGGCCGTGGCCGCAACGGGGGCAGATTCCCTGGTCGGTAA
Source organism: Sphingobium sp. (assembly GCA_036278355.1). Classification (GTDB taxonomy): domain Bacteria; phylum Pseudomonadota; class Alphaproteobacteria; order Sphingomonadales; family Sphingomonadaceae; genus Sphingobium. Next base: position 14,479 of record DASULD010000096.1, on the reverse strand, counting down.
CGAAGTCTCTTCGAGGGCCATCTGCCCCAGGGCATCCACCATCTTGCGCCCCGCTTCGGTCAGGTCCATGCGGCCTTCGGTCGCGACGAAGAGCTGAAACCCCATGCGGTCCTCGAGCGCGTTCACGGACTCGATCACGCTCGCGGGTGTCAGATCGAGCGCGCGCGCGCAGCCGACGATGCTGCCGGTTGCAACAAGCTGAGCAAATACGTCGAACTGCTGCGGCATACGGGACGGCATATTGCGACGATAGGCCAAGCGTGGCCGGTGCGGTAGAGGGCAAGAAGGGCAAATTTGACAAGGTCCGTCGAATTCCTGCCCTCCCTCGCGCGACAGGTGCGATGCGATGTTGACGAACCATCGCACTCCGTGGCAAAGCGCGCCTCCCGGGCGGGTATAGCTCAATGGTAGAGCACTAGCCTTCCAAGCTTGTGATGCGGGTTCGATCCCCGCTACCCGCTCCAACCGCTACCGCGTTGTTCGATTCGTCCACTACCGTATCGCGCGGCGAGTTGTCGTCGCCACTTTTGTTTTAGTGCGATGTACCGCATATACTTACCTTGGGATCGCACGGCGCGAAGATCGCCAACTTTACCGCCTTGAAGAGGGTAATGGGAGAGATGCGATGTTCGGCAAAACCAAGGTTCTTGTTGCGTGTGTTCTGCTGGGGCAGGTCTCAGCGGCGGAGGCGAGCTGGGTCAGCGAAATCACTGGCGTGGACGTCGATCTCAACCGGGGCACGGTGAGTATCAAGCCGCCGAACCTCGGTGCGATCCCTCAGGCCCTTCAAAATTTGCCCAAGGATGCAAGTCAGGCGCTGCTGAACCCTGCTGCGCCGGCGCTTGCGAGCGCGATCCGCTTCTCAAGGGGGCAAGCATTAAACCAGGGCGTTCAGACGATTCCGTCCCATATTCGGGCGCAGCTTGCTCCTTACATGCCTGCGAACATCCTGGATAAGGTGCGCTGGACGGTCGCTGACGGGCGGATCTCGCTAGACACGATTCTGGCGCAGGGGTTTCAGCAGAGCGGTGCGGTCACGTTGGACGATGTCGTCGTGTTCAGTGACGCGTCGCTGGCCACGGGGGACGCGCCTGAAAACGTCGAGCTTTGGGCGCATGAGCTCACCCATGTCATCCAGTATCAGAACATGGGCGTGGAAACGTTTGCCTTCAATTATTCGATGAACTGGGACGGCATCGAGGGACAAGCGCGAGACAATGCCAGTGCCATAATGAGAGCGATCAATCAGCAGCAGGGCTACGATATGCAGGTGATGAGTGGCGCCTTTACAAGCCAGGTCCCTTGGCGCGCGATGAACGACGCAGGCAGACAATATATCGACCCCGTCACCTGTATCTGGATAAACGCAGGCATGACGGGCAATTCCTGTCCCACTGTCATCGTCGTCACCGGGGTCGTCATGACTAACTGGTACGGCCAGACGCAGACCATGCCTTGCAATCAGCCGACCTGCGTCTTCCCTGCGAACACCAGCGGCCCTCTGCTTTCGCCCTATGGATGGCAGATCGTCGGCGTGACGGCGGCTTACGATCCCAATCAGCGATGACGTCGCCTGTTGGAGCAGGCTGAAGTTTACACGACCGCTACCCGCTCCAACCGCTACCGCGTTGTTACCGCTCGCCCTTTCCGGGTGCGGCGCCGGTCTTTCCTGCAGGTGCGGTATTGATAGGTATGGCCCCGGCGGGGAGTTCGGTGCCGCCCATGTCCATTGCCGCCAGTGTGCGCGAGAGGCGCTGCGCCGGAGCATCAGCCCGCTTGCCTGCCGGTGCTTCGCCCGGCGCCGCCGTTTCGGACGGCCCCCCGCTCGCGCTCCAGGCGAGGATCACCGACATACGCCGGTTACGCGGGTCGTAGATGTCTCTGGCGATGAAGGGATCGCGATCGGCCACGCCCTCGATCTTCGCAAAACGGGCATTGGGGATGCCCGAATCCGCCAGAACGCGACGTGTCGCCTCGGCGCGGGAGGAAGAGAGCATCCAGTTGTTCATGTTGCGGCCGCTGGCATAGGGCAAACCATCGGTGTGCCCGCGCACGATCACGTCGTTGGGCACGCCAGCCACGACCTGGGCCACTTCGCGGATCAGCGCGCGCGCCTGCGGCAGCAACCGGTCGGTGCCGCTGTCGAACATCGCGAAATCAGCCTCATCGATAAGGTCGATGCGCAGCCCCTCCCGCGTTTCGGTAAAGCGCACATGGCTGGCAAGCGTTTTCAGCGCCGACGTGCTGGCGAGCTTGGCGTCAAGCCGCTTGCGGATCGCATCGAACTTCGCACGGTCCTGATCGCGCCGGTCCTTCTGATCGCGTCCGCCGCGATCCTTGACGCCGCTCGCGTCTTTCGGGATCGTGATGGCGAGGGTGCCCTGGCCGCCGGTAGTGGGATAGTTTTCCTTGCCCAGTACGCTGTCGCCGCCCAGCAGGCCGTTGGCGCCGGCGCTGCCCTGTTTCAGCTCGACCAGTGTGGGCGTGAAAAAGTCGGCAAGGCCTTTGCGTTGCTCCGACGTGGTCGCGCCCAAAAGCCACATCAGCAGGAAGAAGGCCATCATCGCCGTTACGAAGTCGGCATAGGCGACTTTCCACGCGCCACCATGATGGCCGCCATGGCCATCGACGATGATCTTCTTGACGATGATCGGCCGTGGTTCGGGCTCGTTGACCTGCCGCTTGTTATTGGCCGCCATAGCCTATTTGCCCCGCATCCCGTCGAACACCTCGGCAAAGGCCGGCTGATTGGCGTGCGTGAGGCTGGAGCGCGCGGCCTCTATGACCAGCGGTTGCGGATGACCGTGCAGCGAGGCGACGATGATCTGCTTCACCACATGGAAGATGGCGGCGTCGGCCTCGATCACCTGGCGGCAGCGGCTCGCGAACGGCCCCACGATGCCATAGGCCAACAACACGCCGAGGAAGGTTCCCACGAGCGCCGATCCGATCATCGCGCCCAATACGGCGGGAGGCTGATCGATCGAACCCATTGTCTTCACGACGCCCAGAACCGCCGCGACGATGCCCAGCGCGGGGAGGGCGTCGGCAAGGCTCTGAAGATTGTCGGCCGGGCGGATCGCTTCATGATGGTGGGTGCGCAGGCCGTTGTCCATGACCTCCTCCACCGCATGAGGATCAAGCGTGCCGGACGACACGACCACCAGCCGTAGCGTATCGCAGATCAGGTTGACGAGGCCGTGATCCTTGGTCAGCCGGGGATATTCGGCGAAGATCGCGGAACTGCCCGGATCCTCGATGTGCGGTTCCAGCGCGACCGGCCCTTCGACACGCAGCGTCTTCATCAGGCGCGCGACGAGGAAGATGCAGTCGAGGAAGTCCTGCTTCTTGTACTGGGGACCCTTGAATACCTTGCCGAGTCCGGATCCGAGCTTCTTGAGGTCCGCGCCGGAATTTCCGATGATTAGCGATGCCACCGCCGCGCCGCCGATGATGATCATTTCGTGGGGCAGGGCATGCAGAACCGGCCCGATGTCGCCTCCGGTGAAGATGAAGCCGCCGAACACCATGACTAGCAGGACGATGATGCCGACGATGGCGAACATTCTTAACCCCGTGCAACAATGTTTTCATTTGGTTACCGGCACGTGCTGGCGCCGGTTACCGGATTTAGCGCAGCGCGCTTCAGATATGGTTTAACGTGATGGTTACCGGGGCGTTTACCCGAGGGAATCATCCGATGAGATCGAAAAGGGTCTGGCGGTTGATGCGTGCGAATGCCGCCTGCGCGGCCTCCAGCGACAGCAGGTTGGCCTGAATGCGCGCGATGGTTTCGGTGAGGTCGGTGTCTTCTAGTTTGGACCGGCGCTCTGACAGGTCGAGCTTCGTATCGGATACGCGCCGTTCCACCGCCTCCAGCCGGTCGCCCCGGATACCCTGCACAGACTGGGCCAGGATGATGTGGTCCAGCCCCGCCTCAAGCGATTTGAGCGAGTTCTGCCTGTCGGCCTGCACGGGGCTTGCAGCCGCCGTTTCCGCTTCCGCCAGGATGTCGTCAAGCGTGCGGGGGACGCCGCCCACGGTGATGCCCGTCTCTATGCTCTGGCGGGTGCCGACAACGTCGAGCGCCAGGCCGCGCGATACGGGAACCTTGATCGAAGTGGTGTCGTCGAACACCGGGACACCCTGATAGTCCTTCTGGTTGAGAAGTTCCGAAACGCTGCTTCGGATCGCCTGTATCTCTGCCACGACCGCCGCCTGTCCGGCCGCGTCGAGAGTGGACGTCGCCGCATTCACCATCAGCTCACGCGCGCGGCTGAACAGCGAGTTGACCTCCTGCAGATTGGCTTCGGCCTTCTGCGCGCGGGCCTGTCCGTAGGAGATGGTATCGATCCACGCGGCGTTCTGAGCCTGCGCCTGGCCGATTTCCGAAATCTGCACCCATGCCTGCGGGTCCTGAGAGGGCATGCGGACCCTTTTGCCGGTCGATACCGCGGCCTGGTCATCGGTGATGCGCTGCGACAGGCGTTGCTGCCGGAGGATTTCGTCGGTCATCGATTGAGATGTGATCGCCACCATGACTGTGTCGCTCCTGTCCGTCAGCGGATATTGAGAATGCTGTCGACGATCTCTCGCGCACTCTGGATGATCTTGGCCGCAGCCTGATAGGCCTGCTGGACCCGCATCAGATCCGCAGCCTCCCGGTCGAGGTCGACGCCGCTCACCTGCTGCTGGGCCGCGCGCGCGTTCTCATCGCGTAGCGCCGCGGCTTCAGCCTCCGACTTTGTCGTATTGAGCTGCGTCGCGTGGGCGGCGACGAGCGCTGTCCAGCCCTGCTCAACGCTGCCGGTTCCGCGCGTGGTCGATATGGTGAGGAGGTTGCCGTTGAGCCGCCCGTCGCTGGATCGCGCCGCGATCTGGCTGATGTTGCTGATCTGAGTGGCGAGGCTTGCGGCCGTTGTACCGACCGATAGCAACGCTCCGCCCGCAGCGCCCGCGTCGGTGAAGCCCTGTGCGTGCCAGGCGTTCATGTCCCCCGCGAACTGAACCGCCAGAGTGTCCAGGCTGTCGAGGCGCTGCCGCGCCACGGTCGCGCTGGTGAACAGGCCCTCAAGCGTGCCGTTGGCCGGATTGGTGACGTTCGATCCGTTAATCTCGAGCTGCAGCGTGCCGTTGGCGTTCTGATTGACGGAAAATGCCTGGAAGGCCGTTCCCTGGACAACCGTCTGCCCGCCGTAGGTGAGGGTCGCGCCGTCGTTGGGGCCGAAGGTCACGGCGACGTTCAGCCTTTTCGTGATCTTCGCAAGTTCGGCGTCGCGGCTGTCGAGCAGCTGGGCGTAGTTCGAGGTTCCCGTACGCGAACGCAGCAGCGCATCGTTCACGCGGGCAAGTTCGGTAAGGCTGTCGTTGATCAGCGTGACCTCGCCCTGGGCCGTGGCGTAAAGGCCGGTGAGCGTGCTGTTGAGCGCGTCGGAGCTGTTATGGAACGCCGTCACGACCTGCTCTATGCCATAGAGCAGGTTGGTGCGTAGCGCGGTGTCGCCGGGACTGGCGGCCAGCCTGTCGATCGCCCCGTACATGGTGCTGAGCGATCCGCCAACGCCAAGGCTGTCGTCCCCGATCGCGGTTTCGATGTCAGTGAGCCAGCGCAAACGAGCGTTCGCACTGCCCAGCGACTGGCCCGTCTGGCGCACGGTGGCGTCGAGGTAGCTGTCGTTGGAGCGCGCCACACCCACGACTTCGGAACCGCCGAAGCTCGTCCGGGGAATGTAGAGCGGCTCGGTACCAGTCGAAACCGCCGATTCGCTCAAGGTAACGCTGCGGCGGTTGTAGTTTGCGGTGTTGGCATTGGCGATATTGTCGGCGATCGCCCCCATCTGCGCGCGGAAGCTGCGCAAGCCGGAGGCGCCGATGATGAATAGATCGCTCATCGGCCATCACTCCGCCCGGACGCGTCGAAGCTAGGTTTCATGGCGGCAGGCTGCGCCAGCGGAACTTTCGGCCCGAATTGCTGGATGAGCAGGTCGGCGATGCCGAACTTGCCTGTCTTTGCCATCTCGTCGGCGGTGCGGGCATCGGCCATGTCGCGAAACTGTTCGGTCGCGCTTGAATCGAACAGGCCTTCGGACAGGCTGGACGACCGCATGGCGCCGATCATCTGGCGCAGGAATATGGCCTCGAATGCCCTTGCGGTCTGTTCGAGCTCAGGGCTGATTGCGGCCCCTGACCCCTGCGCGCCTGCCTTGCCCGCAAGCGGTGTCGTTCCATTGATCTGCATCACAGCACCACCAGCTCCGCCTTCATCGCACCCGCCTGTTTCAAGGCTTCGAGGATCGCGACCATGTCCGCAGGCGAAGCGCCGATCGCGTTCAGCCCCTGAACTATATCGGCAAGAGAGGCTCCACCTTTAAAATCTATTACCGGTTTCTTCTCTTCGGTGACCTCGATCGCGCTTGACGGTTCGAGCGCGGTCTCGCCCTTCGAGAAGGGGGCGGGCTGAACGATGCGTGGCGCTTCCTGTACGCTGACGGTCAGTTTGCCGTGGGCGATTGCCGCCGGAGCGATCCTCACCGCGCCGTTGATCACGACGGTGCCGGTGCGCGCATTGACGATCACCTTGGCCGGCGCCTCGGCAGGCTTGATCTCGATATTCTCGATAAGGCCCATCATCAGGATGCGTTCTTCAGCGCCGGGAATCGCGTCGATCTGGATCGTCACGGCGTCCGTCGCCCGTGCCCGCCTGTCGCCGAACGCACGGTTGATGCCGTCCGCGACACGCAGGGCGGTGGTGAGGTCCGCTTCGGCGAGATTGAAATCGAGGTGCGGCGCCGTGTCGAACCCGGTGGAAACAGCCTGTTCGACCGTCGCGCCCCCCGGAATGCGTCCTGCCGACGGAATGTTGACCGATACCTGGCTTCCGTCCGCGCCCGAGGCGCCGAGCCCGCCGACCGCGAGATTGCCCTGCGCCATCGCATAGATCTGCCCGTCTGCACCTCTCAGCGGCGACAGCACCAGCGTGCCGCCCCGCAGCGATTTCGCCTTTCCGATCGCCGACACCGTCACGTCGAGGCGCTGACCCGGTTTGGCGAAAGCAGGGAGATCGGCGGTTATCATTACCGCCGCCGCGTTCTTGAGCGCGGGATTGACGCCCGGCGGCAAGGTGAGACCGAAGCGTGAGACCACGCCTTTCATGCCCTGCGTCGAATAATCGAGGCTGTCGTCCCCCGTCCCGGCAAGGCCGACGACGATGCCGTAGCCGGTGAGCTGGTTGGGGCGCACGCCCTGGAACGTACCAAGGTCCTTGATGCGCTCGGCCTGGGCAGGCGTCCCCGAAATCCCGGCGATCAGGACCAGCGAAAGCAACAGAGCGGAAAATATGCGGTTCATCATGGCGTCCGTCAGAAAGGGCTGATCATGCTGAAGAAGCGTTGCAGCCAGCCCTGACGGCTGGCCCGGGCGATTTCGCCCTTGCCGGTGTAGGTGATCTTCGCGTCGGCGACGCGCGTCGACAGCACGCGGTTGTCGGGCGTAATGTCGGCTGGGCGCACGAGGCCGGAAATCTGGACAAATTCGTCGCCGCGATTGAGGGTCAGCGCCTTTTCCCCGCGCACCAGCATGGTCCCGTTGGGAAAGACGCGGGCGACGGTCACGGTGATTTCGCCGGACAGGCTGTTCGACTGGCTGGCGCCGCCGTTGCCCTTGAAACCCTGAGTGCCGCTGGCCGACGCGTCGCTGGCGCTGAACAGCTTGGAGAGAAATCCGGTTGAGGGAGGCGTCAGGCCGATTTCCCCTTCGCGGCTGGTGTTGGCAGCGGTGCTTTTCGAGGCCTGCGTCGCCTCGACCAGCTGAATGGTGATGATGTCGCCGACCCGCGCCGCGCGCGCGCCGCTGGTGAGCGGGGCATAGCCCTCCGCTGCCTGAAAGATCGCGCCGCTCGACGGGGCGGTCATCCCCGCCGGTGTCGAATAGGTCGGCGCATAGTCGGCCCGCGCCTTGTCGGGCCGCGCGAACGCGGGTGACGGGGCGATGAGCGCCACGGCCAGCAACAGGGTAAGATCGCGCATCGTCACCCTCACAGCTGCTGATTCACATATTGCAACATTTCGTCGGTCGACTTGATCATCTTGCTGTTCACCTCATAGGCGCGCTGCGTCTCGATCATGTCGACCAGCTCCTCGACGATGTTGACGTTGGAGCCTTCCAGGCTGCCCTGGCGGATGGTTCCGCGCCCATCGAGGCCGGCGAGGCCGACCTGCGGCGTTCCGCTTGCCGCCGTTTCGAGCAGCACGTTGCCGCCGACGGACTGCAGGCCCGAAGGGTTGGCGAAATTGGCGAGTTCGATCTGTCCAAGCTGCGTCGGAGTGGTGCTGCCCGAAAGCATCGCCGATACGGTTCCGTCGTTGCCGATCGTGACCGACGCGGTTCCTTCGGGGACCTGGATCTGCGGGATCAGCGGCAGGCCGTCCGAATTGACGAGCGTGCCTTCCGCCGTGCGCGTGAAATTGCCGTCGCGGCTATAGCCGATGGAGCCATCGGGGCGCTGAAGCTGAAAATAGCCCCCGCCCTCGATCGCGAGGTCGAGGGTGTTGCCGGTATTCAGCAAGGTGCCCTGGGTGTCGATCCGGCTGGTCCCGGCAAGGGCCACACCCGTGCCCAGCGACAATCCGGTCGCGAACTTGTTTTCGCTGTCGGACGCGGCGCCCGCTGCGATCAACTGCTGATACGCAAGGGTCTCGAAATTCGCGCGATCCTTCTTAAAGCCGGTGGTGTTCACGTTCGCCAGATTGTTGGCGATCACCTGCAGCTTGGTGTTCTGCGCGTCGAGCCCCGAGCGGGCGACGTGAAGAGCGGCGTTCGTCATGAGTTCTGTCCCCTAATCTTCATTACATTCCGGGCAGCTTCATCAGGCTGGCACCGCCGTCGTCGATCTGTTTCGCGGTATCGATCATCTTGATCTGGGTTTCCCAGGCGCGGCTCGCCTCGATCATCTGCACCAGCATTTCCGAGGCGTTGACGTTCGATCCCTCAAGCGACCCGGCGAGAACCGACGCGAGCGGATCGGCGGGCAGTGCGCCACCGTTGACCTCCCGGAACAGGCCGTCGAGGCTCTTGGCGATCTGCGAGCCTGCCGGGCTTGCAAGTTTCAGCCGGTCGATCTGCTGAGGCTGCTTGGGGTCGCCGCCGCGCGGCACGATGGAAATGCCGCCGTCCCGCCCGATCACGATGCTGTCGAAGGGGGGTAGGGTGACAGGTCCCGAATTGCCGATCACGGGAAGTCCATCCCCCGTGGTCAGCAGTCCGCTGTCGGTGACCTGGAGGTCGCCGCGGCGGGTGTAGGCCTCGCTCCCGTCCGTTGCCTGCACTGCAAGGAGGGCGTCGCCGTTGATCGCCACGTCGAGCGGATTGCCCGTGGTCGTGACGGCCCCCTCCTTCATGTCGGCGCCGAGCACCTGCTCGGCCGTCTGGGCGCGGGTCCGGAAGGTGTCGCCATCGATCCAGCGGGTGGTGGCGTTCGCGATCTCCGCCCGGAACCCAACGGTGTTGGCGTTGGCCAGATTGTTCGCGATCGTGCTCTGGCGCGACATGGCCGCGCGCATAGCCGTCAGTGCCGTATTGACCAGCCGATCCATGACTCAGACCCTCAGTTCCCTCAACCGGTTCAGCCGCGCAGGTTGATCATCGCGTTGGCGACCGTGGTTTCGGTTTCGATCGCCTTCGCGTTCGCCTGGAAATTCTGCTGCGCGGCGATCAACGCCACCAGCTCGGCGGTAAGGTCGACGTTGGAGCGTTCGAGCGCGCCCGAGCGGATGCGGCCGAACAGACCGGCGTTGCCCGCACCGTAGACGGGATTGCCCGACTGAAGCGTCGCCTGCCAGTGCGCGTCCCCCTGCTGGCGCAGACCTTCGTTCGACGGAAAGGCGGCCAGGCCGACATTGCCGAGCTTCTGCGTCGTGGAGTCGGCGAACGTGGCGGTAATCAGTCCCTGCTCGTTGATCGAGACACTGGAAAGCTGAATGACCGTGCCGGTGCCGTCGGTATAGCTTTGCGGCAACTGGAGATCGGTCAGCGCGCTTGCCGCCGTCGATGTCGGGACACCGGTGGTGGCGTTGACGGGCAGGATCTGCAACCGCGCGCCTGTGGTGTCGATGACGTAGCGGTTCTCGTCGAGGGCGAAGGCGCCGTTACGGGTGTAGCTCGTCTGCGAGGTCGGCGGGGCCGTGCGCACGGTGAAGAAGGCTTCACCCGTGATCGCAAGATCCAGCGTCTTGTCCGTGGTTTCCACCGTACCCTGCGTGAACTGCTGCTGCACGCCGGAAATACGCGTACCCTGACCGGCGACCTGGGTGGTCGTCTGCATCGGCGCGGCGGCGAAAATGTCACCGAACACGGCGCGGCTCTTCTTGAACGAGGTGGAGTTCACGTTGGCGACGTTGTTCGAGATCACCGACAGGTCGTTCTGCGCGGCCTTGAGGCCAGAAAGTGCGGTATAGAAGGACATGAACTATCTCCTTGGTTGATGCAGTGATGTTTCAGGTAAGCTTGATGGCGTCGGCGGGCGCGAAGCTGCCCAGCGGTGTGATGAGCCTGGCCTGGGTGCCGTCGGCAGGCGATTGAACCGCAGCGACGCTTGCCCAGGTCGCGACGTTCGTTGGAGCCGCGCCGCGCACATTCACCTTGAGCGGCTGACCGCCCACATAAGTGCCCGCATTGTCGCGCCCGTCCCAATAGAAGGAGAGGTCGCCGCCCTGGCTCCCGCCAAGATCGATGGTTTTCACCGTTGCGCCACTGCCGTCGATCAGGTCGATGCTGACGCCGTTTGCGGGACCGGGAAGAGTGATCTGTCCGGCATATTCGCCCTGCGCGTTGGGCGCGGCGATGTTGCTGGTCACAAGCATCGAGCGGCCGATCCAGCTTGCCGCATCGCCGAGGCGATTTCCCGCCAGCGACTGAGCGATGTTGGCCAGCGACTGGTTCATTTCGGCGATGCCGCTGGTGTTGCTGATCGTCGCCATCTGCGCGACGAGATCGGCGTTGTCCAACGGGTTGAACGGATCCTGCGACTTGAGCTGAGTGGTCAGCAACGTCAGGAAATCCGTCTGGCCCATGCCCTTCTGGGTCAGGCCTGTCGATTTCTGCGCCAGGTTGGCCGTGCTGCCCAGCGGGGCGGTGGTGGATGTCGTCGTCATTATTTGCCCATCCTCACAGTATCGAGCATCAGGGATTTCGCGGTTTGCAGGACCTGCACGTTGTTCTGATACAGGCGCGAGGCCTCCAGCATGTCGACAAGCTCGGCGCTGCTATCGACCGCGGCCTCCCACACGTTGCCGTCCTTGTCGGCGAGCGGGTGATTGGGTTCATAGCGCTTGACTGGCTTCGCGTCGGTGGTGACGACGTTTTCCACCTTCACGGTGGATACGCCCGGACTTTCCGTGACCGAACGGAACACCGGCTTGATGGCGCGATAGGCATCCTTTTCGGCACCGGTGACGTTCCCGGCGTTCGCCATGTTCGATGCGGTGGCGTTGAGGCGCACAAGCTGCGCCGACATGGCGCGCCCCGCGATATCGAAAATGTTCATGGGGGTTGCCATGCTCATTCTCCCTTCAGTGCGCGGTTGATGGTGTTGAGCCGCCCTTCAAGGAAGGACAGGGTGGTCTGATATTTCACGGCGTTTTCGGCGAAGAGGGTCTGCTCGGTCGACAGCTCGACAGTGTTGCCGTCGAGGCTGGGCTGGAGCGGTATGCGATACCCCATCGCGCCATTCATGGCCTGGGCGACGCTTTCCTTCCGGTCCGTGGCGTCGCGCAGCGCCGCCTCGAAGTCGATGTCGCGCGCCTTGTATCCGGGGGTGGACGCATTGGCGATGTTGGACGCAAGCAGTTCGAGCCGCTGCGAGCGTAGCTGCAGCGCCTTTCCATGCACACCGAACAATGCGTCGTCCCATGCCATTTTTTCGTCGGCCCCTAAATCTTCCTGAACCCGCGCCGTTCTACCCATTGGATTGCCGGACGGGTTCATCCGACCCGTAATAAGCAAAGGGCGTGCCAGTTTGCTGAATTGGCGGTTTTGCAGGGCTTTCGCGAACGGCTCCGCGACGCCGATGCGCGCGACCGGCAAGGGCGGCAATATTTTGCCGGTGGGCGGCAAATCTTTGCCCTTTGGTAAGATGTGCCCGGCACATTGCCGGCGAAGGGACCGAAAATGATGCACCTTCTGACCCAGCTTCTCGATCCACTCACTCTTATTGCGATGCTGGCCGGGTGCGGGATCGTCGCGCTGATCCAGAACGGCCCGTCGGCGTTTGTCCGTGCCGCAGCCGCGCTTCCTGTCCTGTGGCGCGGCGCTCCCGAACGCGACATGACGCTGGCACGCGCAACCATGACCCGCATCGACCACGTCGCGCAGCTGCGCGGATTACAGTGCACCGACCGGGTGCGGGCGGCGAACCCTTTCCTCGCGCTGGCGATCCGCAGGCTCGCCGATACGGAATTGGTCGACCGCTTCGAGATCTGGGCGGAACAGACGCTGTCGGACAGGCGGCGGCGGCACGAAAAGGTTCACAAGGTCTGGCTGACGATCGCCGACACGGCGCCCGCGCTCGGAATGGTCGGCACCATCATCGGCCTTGTGGCCATGTTCGCGGCGATGCAGGACCCGGCAATGATTGGACCGGCCATGGCGCTGGCGCTGCTCACGACGCTGTATGGCATCGTCATTGCGAACCTGCTCGCGGCGCCCATCGCGGCCCGGCTCGCAGACCTTTCAGAGCGTGAACTTGCCTGGCAGACGGAGCTGTGTGAGCGGATGCTGCGCGTAGCGCGCCGCGAGACCGCCCCCGTGCGCCGCGCCTCCATCCGCGAGGTCGCATGACAATCCGGGCAGCAGTCGCCAGCCGCCGCAGCCGCTGGGCGCTCAGCTTTGCCGATCTCTCGCTGCTTCTGCTCGGTTTTTTCGTCCTCCTGCACGCCAGCAACGGCCGTCAGCAAGAGATTGTCGGGGGCGTGGCGGAACAGTTCGGCGCGCCTTCCCGGCCGCTGGAGCAGCTTGCCGCCAATGCTCTGTTTCAACCCGGCGAGGCTCTGCTCGGCCCTGCGGGCGACGCGCGGCTCGGTCAGGTGGCCAAAAAACTCGGCGGGCAGGCGGGACTGATCGAAATCCGGTCGGTCGGCGTCGATCCGGCGACCAACCGCTTCGACAGCTGGGACCTTGCGGCAGCGCGGCTCGGGGCCGTCGCGCGTGGCCTGGTTGACCACGGCATAGCGGCCGACCGGGTGGTGGTTCGCGGCCTGGATCAGCAGAGCGAAAGCAAAAGCGGACAGCAGATCCTGATCCGGTTGAAATAGGCTTGGACGCGCGGCTGGCACGCATATTGCTTTGATGTCCGTTGATATGAGTATTTCGACGGAGAACAGCGTGAGCCGCCTGATCGCCACAGTCCTCGCCCTCTTTGCCCTGTGCGGCGGTGCGGCCGAGGCACAGCAATTCGAGAATCTGGACCGGATCGACAGCATCGTAGCGATGACCGTAGGCGCCAATATCGGCGAACCGGGCGGCGCGGCGGCGCCGGTCGACAGGCGGCTCAAGCTTGCCTCATGTCCCGTAATTCCGCAGGTTTCCGGGCCGATTCTGGGAGCGGCGATGGTCGAATGCAAGCCCGTGGGCTGGCGCATCCGTGTGTCGCTGGTGCCGGGAGGCGCGGCCCTCGCGCCCCAGAACGTCGCCTCCTTGCGCTCCGCGCCGGCGCGCAAGGAGGTCATCATCAAGCGCGGCGATCCGGTTCAACTCCTTGCCGGCGGGCGCTCCTTCAGTGTGTCGCGGAGGATGGTGGCCGATGAGGATGGGGCGGTCGGGGACATGATCAGCGTGCGGGAGGACAGAAAATCCCAGCCGGTGCTAGCGCAGGTCCACGAAAACGGTATCGTGCGCGTTCCCGGATTTAAAGATTTCTGAAACCAGCCGTTATTACGATCGCAGGCTGAAAGGACAGGAAAATGATCAAGTCGCTTGGCCCATCGATGGGATCGCCGGTCGAACTGGGCAAGACGCGTGAGGGCGGCAAGGCGAAAGCGGCCGCGTCCATTGGCCACGGCAACGCCGTGGCGTCGGCCGCTTCGGCGAACGCGACGCCGCTCGCCCGCATGGCCGGGGAAGGCGCGCCGGTCGATTTCGACCGCGTTCTTGCCATCAAGGAAGCGATCGCCGCCGGAAAATATCCGGTCGACGCGGACAAGATCGCGGATCGGATGATCGCTTTAGACCTGGGCAAATAATGGCGACCGGGCTGACCTCCTTGAATGCCCTTTACCGGGCGTTCGGCGATCTGCGCCGGGCGCTCGACGATAATGATGTGAATGCGATTCACGAGGCGACGAATGCGATCAAACTGGCCGCAGACGATGTCCGTGCGCAGGGCGCGTGGAAAATGGACCCGGCCCTTGCCGAAAAACTCGATACGCTGCGGCCGGTCATAGAGGCCGCGCGGGTGCGCGTGAACCTCGCCACCGACGATGTGCGCCAG
>DASULD010000095.1:0-9286 GCA_036278355.1 Sphingobium sp. | reverse complement strand
GGTGGAATGCGGACTATCTCGTCATGGGCGCTTATGGGCGCGGTCGGCTGCGTGAGGCTTTCGGGGGTGTGACCAAGCATATGCTCAGCACCAGCAGCGTTCCGGTCGTGCTCGCCCATTAACGCTCCCCCACCGGTCCCTCAGACGGCACATATCGTCGCAGGGTGCGGCATTGCTTGTTTCGCCGGCTCGTCCTGTGGTCCAAAAGGCCCTGACTTGATCCTGAATTCAGGTTGGTGAGTCGAGCCATGTCACAGCCAGATTCCGGCCGCGGCGGCCACGGCAGCGCCCCCGCCCGGGCGCGAGGTCCCTCAAGGCCGGCCGAGAGCATGATACCAAACCTGCTTCAGATGCTGACGGTCGTGCCACACCTTCAGGCCACGATGATGAAGGCGGCGTTTGCCCAGCACAATGAATTCCTGTCATTCCTCAACAAACGCTGCGAGCAGGAACTGCAGCTTGCCGAGAGGATCTGCGGAACAGACTCCCTACCCGGCATGCTGTCTGCCTGTGTCGAATTCTGCCGCGGCGCTGTGCAGGACTATACCGAGGAAGCCACCAAAGTGACGGAGATAAGCAAGGACAGCGTCGCCGCCGCAGTGAGCGACATCCGCAATGAGGCACGGAAGGTGGCCGACCTTACCTGTGCGGTTGAGGGCGTCTGAAGGGACATGCACTGTCCGGCCGATGCAGGTCAGACTCTGTCGGCGTAGATGAGGCGCCCCGGTCCCAGTCGGGCAAGCACATGCTCTATATCGTGCTCCGCCACGGCAAGGCACCCCTGACTGCGGCCCAGCTTGCCGCGATCACGAACGATGTTTTCGCTGACGTACCAGGCGCCATGAATCACGATCGCACGAGTCTCGGCGTTGCTATTGCGGTCCTCCAGGCCGATCAGGCGGCGGGACCTGCCATGCTTGCCGACATAAAGAGCATCGGTAAGATAGGCGCCGGCAGATGTCGCTTCCGATCCCGGCGCGTTGGAAAATGTCTCCAGCCAGCCGCTATGCGCCGGGTCCGAACCCTTGCCGTGCGCCACGAACAGGGTCTCGCGTCCACCGTTGACCAGATCAAGGATGAAAAAGCGGGGCTGGCGTGAAGGCAGCGAGAAATCAACGATGCCGATCGCGTCCCGCTCCGTCACCTTCGATCCGTGCCGTGTCAGAGCCGCAAGCGCGCGGTCGCGCAGGAGGGCAAAGCCGCTGTCGGCGGATCGGCCCGCGCTGGCAAGGCCGGGCACCAAAGCGGTGGCTGCGGCGGCCAGGCAGAATTTGCGTCGTGAAATCATGATGATGCGCCTATAACAGATCGCAGGCGCGGGTAAAACACGGTTTGCGAACCGCGACCCTCTCAAATCGTCGCAAGAATGCTGGTAAAGACAATCCGCACGAGTTCCGCCTGCCCGCTGGCGCCGGTCTTGGAGTAAATTTTCTTCGAATAGTTTCGCGCGGTTTCGACCGTAATGCCAAGCTCGACGGCCGCTTCCGCTATGGATCGGCCCTGCGCAATGACCCAGGCAAGTCGCGCCTCGCTCGGCAGCAAGCCGAACAGGTCAACGAGTTGTGCACAGCGGTCGTCGCGTGACCAGCGATCACCGCTCAGATAGACGATCGCGGCCGCGCTGGATCTCAGCGATACCCGCTGGTCGTGCACCGGCGCCACGAAGATATGTATCCATGGGTCCAGGCTCACCCGGAAGGCGCGCGGGCGGTCCGCCTCACCTGCCGCGAATGTCTTTGCGAGCATGGCGACGTCACGATCAATCGCGGTCGATGAGAACGTAAGCCGGTCATAGCGGCCCCGGCGCAGCAGGCCGGTCCGACGAAAAATCTCATCCGCATTGGGTGATTGGTCAAGGATGTGGCAACGGGCGTCGATTGTCAGCCAGCCAAAATTCAGACGCCCCATCATCTCAGAGGATATCGAGGACCGGACACGTTCCCTCTCCAGCGTCACAAGGCTGTTCAGTGCGATGCGCAGGTGCGGGACCAGGCGGCTCAGCAAGGAGGTGGCCGCCGCCGGCAGTTCACGATCGTTGAGGATGCTGAGCCACGCGTTTGTCCCCCCCGCGTCCGTTACGCGCACCGTGCGCAGATGGACGGTCGTGTCGAGGAAGGTTCGCTCGGGCGGATTGCCGGGATCGATGAGTTCGTCCAGTCCGTAGATACGGCCTTCGCGCATCCGGTGCCGTGGCACGGAGTTTCCACCGAACTCTTCGGCGACAAAGTCGAGCACCCGCTGCGGCAAGCCGCCCCCGGCGAACAGCTGTACCGCCGGACCATCCGGCGGACGAACCAGCAAGCTTGCATGGGAAGCGTGGCAGATCGGCCGGAGCATTTCGAGGAAACGGTGCCACAGCGGCTGTTCCAGTACACCCTGGTGCAACGCCGCCAGCAGGTCGGACTCGCCCGTGCTCACCATTCGCATGGGGCTCTAATAAACCTCCCATATGGGAGGTCAATCCGTTACAGGAGATTGCCGTACCCGATGTTTCGCGAGTCCTACAGCTCTTGCTCGTCGCTGCTCGGCGCCAGCTCATCTTCTTCGGAAGAGCGGTCGGCGACTCGGTAGCTCTCCCCCATCCAGCCAAGCAGGTCTCGATCCCGGCAGCCGCGGCTGCAGAAGGGACGGAACTGGTCGGCGGGCGGCTTCCTGCACAGCGGACAGCCTGCGGGCGCGCTCGCTCGCTTGCGGTCAGCCGGCATGATGCTCCTCCAGTTTCAGCGCGGGGTCGGATACCCAGCTTGCCGCGCCACCCCGCCGCCGTTCAACGCTCTCGATCCATTTCGGGTGACGGCGGATAAGCTCGATGACGGCAGGATTCGCTGTCATCCGGATATCCCCGGCATGCGTGCCGCCGGGACCTTCCCACCGCTCCGCATGGCGCAGAACGGCCATCGCCGCCGCTCTCGTCGGGTCGGCGCGCAGCGACTCGATCAACGACGGACGTTCCCGTTTGCGAACGATTTGTATGAAGCCGAAGCCATTGACGGCCGTGCGTTCAAAAGGCTGCGGCAGATATTTGTCGATCTGGGCGGCGGTAACGGCGCGCTCTTCCTTGTTGTTCAAGGTTGGCAAGTCGATGCCGATCGAGCCGGTAATGTCCATTGCCCGGATCGCCTGGGCGGCGAGCTTCGCACCCTTTGGCCCAAGCTGGGCCGGGGGCAGGCTGCCGTCGACATCGATGAGCACCATTGCGGGTGTCGGGAATATGCGCAGGGCGGCTGCCTCGGTTCCGACCTCCCCACGCATGGCAGATTCGAGCAACTCGCTCCAGCCATGCGCCTCCAGCCTGTCTTCTTCATGGGCAGGGCAGGGCAGGACGGGATGGCCGGTTGCCCGGATACGCTGCAACAGACTCGGGCCGGGGCTGGCCCTGTCACCGGGACGCGCGGCCCGCGCCAGCGCCAGCTTGTCGCGCAGTTCGCCGTCGAGGCCAGGTTCTCCTATCGCCTCGCGCCGAATCTCGACAAGAACCGTGCCTCCTTCGGCAAGGCGCGGAGGAATGGGTTCCAGCAGCACCTCTTCGCCCGACGTCAGGCGGACGATGCCGCGCTTCTTCGGTACCAGCGTCCGTATGAGCCGCCCCTGCGAAACGGCGCCAGCGCAGGCGTGATTGCCTTCCCGCTCTATGCACGCTTCCAGTATGCGGCCGTTCGTGACCAGCGCAGCGCGTGTTTCCCCGATGCCTTCCTCATAAAGCCACTGCATCATAGCGGGCATCCTGCGGCCGCGAGAAGCGCTCGCGTTTCATAGAGAGGAAGGCCGACTACTCCGGAGTGGCTGCCCGAGAGCGCGCGGACGAAACCCGCTGCACGGCCCTGTATCGCATAGCCGCCCGCTTTGCCGTGCCATTCCCCACACGCGAGATAGGCGTCGATTTCCTGTCGGTGAAGCCGCTTGAACGTAACGATGCTGTCGGACACTCGGTGGCGGGCGATGCCCTCCCCATCGATCAGCGTGATGGCCGAGAGCACATGATGGCGGCGGCCGGAGAGAAGCTCCAGGCACCGCAGCGCCGTTCCCTCATCCTCGGCCTTGGGCAGGATACGGCGTCCCACGGCTACGACCGTATCCCCGGCCAGCACCAGAGCGCCGGGATGACGCACGGTCACCGCGGCGGCCTTGTCCGCTGCAAGCCGGACGGCATGGTCGCGGGGCAGTTCCCCCTTCAGCGGGGTTTCATCGACATGAGCAGGATCAATCGCGTCGGGCGCGACACCGATCTGGGCGAGCAGATCGAGCCGGCGTGGCGATGCTGAGGCGAGGATGAGCTTCACCTCGCCGTTTCGCCGTCATGCTGAACCTGTTTCAGCATCCCTTTTCTCCGCATGCGGAAGCCTGGAGCATTTTCCGGAAAAATGGGAACGTGGCTTTCCGCCTGAAAAACGCTCTTTAAATCGAATCGTTAGCCTGAACCTTGAATCAGGTCCGGGATGACGGCCCTGCCGTCATTTGAAGCGGTAGGTGATGCGACCCTTCGTCAGGTCATAGGGCGTCAATTCGACCAGCACCTCGTCACCGACCAGCACGCGGATACGGTTCTTGCGCATCTTGCCGGCAGTATGCCCGAGGATCTCGTGATCATTCTCGAGCTTCACGCGGAACATCGCATTGGGGAGAAGTTCCACCACCATTCCGCGCATTTCCAGAAGTTCTTCTTTCGCCATATAATCCTGTGATCCGCGTAAAATTCGCGCCGCCATACCGATAATCGCAGGAAAAGGAAAGCTTATCCGCCGAAGCAATCGGCGGCCTCTCCAATTGCGTCAAAAATGGAGTCTATCTGGTCTGACGAGGAGCAGTAAGGCGGCATCGCGTAGATAGTATTGCCCAGCGGGCGCAACAACAGTCCGCGATCGAGGAACAGGCTCCGCATTCGCGGCGCAGCATCCGAAAGATAGCCTGATCCCGCCGGAACCTTGAGATCGATGGCGGCAATCGCGCCAATGCGGCGTGGATTTTCCAGGGCGCGATGACGCGAAAGCCTGTCCAGCCCCTGCTGCATCGTGGCGCCCAGGGTCTGGACGCGCGCTGCCACATCCTCGTTCTCCCAGATCGCGATATTTGCGGCGGCGGCGGCGCAGCTGATCGGGTTTGCGGTGAAGCTTGACGAATGAAAGAACATCCGCGCCCGGTCCGGCGACCGATGGGCCTCGAAAATGCGCGCCCGCGCCAGCGTCGCGGCCAGCGGCACTGCTCCACCGGTCAGACCCTTGGCGATGCAGAGTATGTCCGGCGTCACGCCCGCCTGCTCGCAGGCGAAGAGGGTGCCGGTGCGGCCCCAGCCTGTCATGACCTCGTCTGCGATCAGCAGCACGTCATGGGCGGCGCAGATCGCCGCCATTTCGCCAAGCACGTCCGCACCATAGCCCAGCATGCCGCCCGCGCCGAGAATCAGCGGTTCTATGATAAACGCTGCCGGCCTCTCATCTGCCCGGCACGCCCGCTCAAGCGCATCCAGGGTTGCCTGCGCGTGGCCGTTGGCTGGAAAAGGAATGGCTTCGACATCGAACAGCAGCGGCGCATAGGCGTGATTGAACACTCCGCGTGCGCCCACCGACATCGTGCCGATGGTGTCGCCATGATAGCTGTGCTCCATCACGACGACGCGGTGGCGGGGCACGCCGAGATTGTGCCAATAGCCGAGCGCCATCTTGAGCCCGACCTCGACCGCGGTCGACCCGCTGTCGGAAAAGAAGACGTGCGTAAGGGGGTTGGACGAAGGCAGCGCCGATCCGGCGAGGCGGATGAGCCCGCGCGCGACCTGCTCCGCAGGTTCATGCGTATATCCGGCGAAAATCACCTGGTCGAGCCGCGCGGCCTGATCCTGGATCGCCGCGACGATACGCGGCTCACAATGGCCGTGCGTGATCACCCACCAGCTGGATATGCCGTCTATCAGCGTGCGTCCATCCGCGCAGTGGAGCAGCGCTCCCTCTCCGCGCTCCACCATCGGGATCGGTTCGCCAAGGCCATGCTGCGTGAACGGGTGCCAGACCGGCGAGGGGGATATCACGCGATCAGGGCCTCTATCGCCCTGACGTCCACGTGCGCCTGCATCGCCAGGTGCAGCCGCGCGGGATCGATCATTTCCAACAGCGGCAATCGACCCAGTGACCGGACGCCCGACAGCTTCGGGATGATCCGCTCATTCTCCCGGTGCTCCTCGCCCGAGAACAGGATACCGCCCACAGGGATGTTGCGGGCGCGCAGCGCTTCGATCGACAGCAGGCTGTGGTTGATCGTGCCAAGGCTGGTCCGCGCGACGAGGATCACGGGCGCCCCCCAGCGCGCGAACATGTCGATGTTCAGCAGATCCTCGGACAGCGGCACCAGCAGGCCTCCTGCCGCCTCTATGATCAGGGGTCCCGAAACGGTCGGCAGCGCGAGCAGCGTCGCGCTGATCGTCACGTTGTCGAGCCGCGCGGCGAGATGCGGCGAGGCGGCCGTGTCGAGGCAGTAGGCCTCCGGAAGAAATCGTTCCGGTGGCACGCCGGACATGGCCATCGCTGCCTCGGTGTCGGTCATCGGATCGGTGCCGGCCTGGACCGGCTTCCAGTAGAGCGCCTGAGGCAGACACTGCATCAACCCTGCCGCCACCACCGTTTTGCCGACGTCGGTATCGGTGCCGGCGATGATCAGTGCCCGGCTCATGCGGCGGCTTCCCGTGAGCGGACGAGCGGCACCAGCACCTCGGCCAGCGCAACGACATGGTCCACCGAAATATTCAGCGTGAGTGACAGGCGCAACCGCCCGCTGCCAGCCGGAACCGTCGGCGGGCGAATGCCGCGCACGTCGAACCCCGCCGATTGACAGGCGCGCGCGGCCGCCATTGTCCAGCGGTCGTCACCCAGAATGACGGGTAGTATCTGGCTTTCCGGCGCGCGCAGGCGCAAGGGTTCGCAAAGGTGCCGGGCGGCGGCGGCAATGCGGTCCTCGAGCGCCGCGCGCAGCATGTCGCCATGCGATCCGCCGACGCGATTGAGCGAGGCGCCGACCGCAACGGCCATCAGCGGCGATGGCGCGGTGGAAAATATGAATGGCCGCGCCTTGTTGATCAGCATGTCGACCAGTACGCGCGGCGCGCAAACGATCGCTCCCTCGACGCCGAGTCCCTTGCCGCAAGTGTGCAAGGTCACGACATTTTCCGCGCCTTCCAGATGCGCGGCCGCTCCGCGTCCGCCCCGGCCGAAGAGGCCAGTGGCATGGGCCTCGTCCAGCAGCAGCATCGCGCCCCGGCGGCGGGCTATGGCGGCAAGGTCGTCGACCGGTGCGATGTCGCCGTCCATGGAATAGATGGTCTCTACCAGGAGCCAGGGCGTACCCGCACCGCCCTCCGCGCGCCAGCGAGCGATGGCGTCGTCAAAGGCCTGAGCATTGTTGTGTGGCACGAATACAGCGGTCGCACGCGACTGGCGAATGCCATCATGCATGCTGGCATGGATCAGTTCGTCGGCAACAATAAGGTCGTCCGCGCGCGGCAGGACAGAAAGGAGGGCGAGGTTGGCTGCAAAGCCGTTCGCCATGAACAGCGCGGCCTCGCTGCCGAAGAATGCGGCGGCCTTTTCCTCCAGCGCCTCGTGCTCGGGCGCGTTTCCGCGTAGCAGGCGCGATCCTCCCGAACCGACCGGTACTCCCCGCGCGATTGCATCGGCGACGGCCGCCGCGATAACGGGATCATGCGCCAAACCCAGATAATCGTTCGACGAAAAGTCCACGCCCCGGCGCGGCGCCAGATGCCGCGCCCGTCCGCGCGCCTCCAGCGCCGCAAGCTGCCTGGCAAAAGGGGAAAGCATGTCCATGAAGGAACTATAACAGGAAGACCCGGAAAGGAAATCCGCCGGACCTTGTTGGAAGGCCCGGCGGCTGTGCGACCCGAAGAGGAACTGGCTGTTACAGTCCGCCGTGCGCCAATGCGGCGAGCAGCAGAAGCGCCACGATGTTTGTTATCTTGATCATCGGATTGACGGCGGGTCCGGCTGTATCCTTGTAGGGATCGCCGACGGTATCACCCGTCACGGCGGCTTTGTGGGCGTCGGAGCCCTTGCCTCCGTGGTGACCATCCTCGATATATTTCTTGGCATTGTCCCATGCGCCGCCGCCACTGGTCATGGACACGGCGACGAACAGGCCGGAGACAATGACGCCCAGCAGCATCGAGCCGACGGTGGCAAAGCCTTCGCTCTGCGTGGCGACGGCGGTCACCAGGAAATAGATGACGATGGGTGAGAGCACCGGCAGCAGGCTGGGGATGATCATTTCGCGGATCGCCGCCTTGGTGACGATGTCGACCGTGCGGGCATAATCCGGCTTGGACGTGCCCGCCATGATCCCGGGATTGCTGCGGAACTGTTCACGCACGTCCTCGACCACCGATCCGGCCGCCCGGCCGACCGCTGTCATGCCGAACGCGCCGAAGAGATAGGGGAGCAGCGCCCCCAGCAGCAGCCCGACAATGACGAACGGGTTGCTGAGGGAAAAGTCGACTTCCACGTCCGGGAAATACTCCTTGAGGTCCGTCGTGTACGCGCCGAACAGCACCAGCGCGGCGAGCGCCGCCGAACCGATGGCATAGCCCTTCGTCACGGCCTTCGTGGTGTTGCCCACGGCATCGAGAGCGTCGGTGCGGGTGCGGACGTCATCCTCCAGCCCCGCCATTTCGGCGATGCCGCCGGCATTGTCCGTGACCGGACCGTAAGCATCGAGCGCCACGACCATGCCTGCAAGCGCGAGCAGCGACGTGGCGGCAAACGCGACCCCGATGATGCCCGCGATCTGGTAGGTGGCGATGACCGCGATGACGATCACAAGCGTCGGCAGCGCCGTCGCTTCCAGGCTGACGGCAAGGCCCTGGATCACATTGGTGCCGTGGCCAGTGACGCTCGCCCGCGCGATCGACCGGACCGGGCGATAGCTGGTGCTGGTATAATATTCGGTGATCCACACGAGCAGCCCGGTGACGACAAGACCGATCAGCATGCACCAGAACAACGCCATGCCGGTATATCCGCCGGCACCCTCCAGGTCGGCGCCGATCGCGCGGTTCATGTCGCCGCCGAACACCTGCCAGGTGACATAATAGATCCCGGCCACCGAAAGCAGCGCCGTCGTCCAGAAACCCTTGTACAGCGCCCCCATGATGTTGTTCGACCCGCCAAGGCGCACGAAATAGGTGCCGACGATCGACGTGATGATGCATACGCCGCCAACAGCGAGCGGAAGCGACATCAGCGCCATCAGGTCGGCAGATGAGGCACTCACCAGCAATGCGATGGACACCATC
>DASULD010000094.1:0-16930 GCA_036278355.1 Sphingobium sp. | reverse complement strand
GCAGAGTAGCGAGGCGGTTGCCACCGAAATGCACGTGGCCCGCACGGCGCGCTGGCCCCGCCGCGAAAGCTACGCCGCCATCGACCTTGGCACCAACAATTGCCGCCTGCTCATCGCCAAGCCATCGGCGGACGGCTTCGTCGTCATCGACGCCTTTTCGCGCATCGTGCGCCTGGGCGAAGGGCTGGCGGCCACGGGGGAGTTGGGCGCGGGGGCGATGGATCGCGCGGTCGCCGCTCTGTCCGTATGCGCGGAAAAGCTGCGCGCGCGTCAGGTGACGCTTGTCCGCTCGGTCGCGACGGAGGCGTGCCGCCGCGCGTCAAACGGCGCCGAATTCATCGCCCGGGTGAAGAAGGAGACCGGCATCGCGCTCGACATCATCTCCGCGCGGGAGGAGGCGCGGCTGGCGGTGCTCGGCTGTCACGCGCTGCTGGAGCCGGGCGATGGACCCGCGCTGATCTTCGACATCGGCGGCGGATCGACCGAACTGGTGATGGTGGACAGCAGCGGCGCCACCCCCCGGATCATCGACTGGCTCAGCGTACCCTGGGGCGTGGTCTCGCTGACCGAGGCAGAGCCCGGCGCCGAACAGGGGACCGAAGAGCGTGCAGGGGCCTATATGCGTATGCGCGCGCGCATAGCCGAAGCGATGGCGCCTTTCGCGGCTTGCCTGCCCGCGAATGTGGAAGAGCCGCGCCTGCTCGGCACGTCGGGAACCGTCACCACGCTGGCGAGCGTGCATCTCGACCTGCCCCGTTACAACCGGCAGCTTATCGACGGCCTCATCGTGCCCACATCCTCGATGCGCGCGATCGCGCAAAGGCTCTCCCTCATGCCGCTGGACGCGCGGCGGGCGCTGCCGAGCATCGGGGTGGACCGCGCCGATCTCGTGGTCGCGGGGTGCGCGATCCTTGAGGGGATTCTCGATCTCTGGCCCGCGCGGCGGCTTGGCATCGCCGATCGCGGCATACGCGAAGGCATATTGCGATGCCTGATGGATCAGCGCGCGTGACGGGGCCACGGACATGACGCGGGGCGTTCGCGGCAAGGTGCGCGTCAAGACGGCCAGGAACCGCACCGCCCAGTCGACGCGCTGGCTCCAGCGTCAACTCAACGATCCCTATGTGCGTCAGGCCAAGGCGGAAGGCTGGCGTAGCCGCGCGGCCTTCAAGCTGATGGAGCTGGACGAGAAATTCGGCCTGCTGAAGGGTGTGCGCGCGGTGGTCGATCTGGGCGTGGCGCCGGGCGGCTGGGCGCAGGTGGTGCGCAAGCGGACGCCCCAGGCGAAGGTGGCGGGCATCGATCTGCTGCCGGTCGAGCCGATCGAAGGCGTGACCCTGCTGCAGATGGATTTCATGGACGAGGACGCGGACGGACAGCTGCGCGAGGCGCTGGGTGATGCCCCGGATCTGGTGCTGTCGGACATGGCCGCCAACACCGTCGGCCATACGCAAACCGACCATCTGCGCACCATGGGACTGGCCGAGGCGGCGGCGTGGTTCGCGATCGAGCATCTGAAGCCGGGCGGGGCGTTTGTGGCGAAGGTTTTCGCGGGCGGAACCGACAAGGATCTGCTCACGGCGCTCAAACGCAATTTCGCGACGGTAAAGCACGCCAAACCCCCCGCGAGCCGAAAGGGCAGCAGCGAATGGTATGTCGTGGCCCAGGGTTTCAAGGGACGCGGCGGCGACGGCAAGGAGGATGAGGCATGACGCAAGGTTATCGGCCCGAAACTCTGGCACTGCATGCCGGCTGGCGCGCGGACCCGTCGACGGGCGCGGTCGCACCGCCCATCTATCAGACCACGTCCTACCAGTTTCAGGACACCGGCCACGCCGCGCGCCTCTTCGCGCTGGAGGAACTGGGCAATATCTATACCCGTATCGGCAATCCCACGACCGACATCCTGGAACAGCGCGTGGCCGCGCTGGACGGCGGCGCCGCTGCGCTTGCGGTCGCTTCGGGGCAGGCAGCTTCGGCGTTCGCGGTTCAGAACCTTGCGCGCGCAGGCGACAACATCGTTTCCGGCACCGACCTTTACGGCGGCACCTATAATCTGTTCGGCAACACGCTGCGGGATCTGGGCATAGAGACGCGCTTCGTCGATCCCGCCGACCCGCAGGCCTTCGTCAACGCCAGCGATCACCGCACCCGCGCCTGGTATGTCGAAACGCTGCCCAATCCGAAGCTCGTGGTCTGTCCGATGGCAGAGATCGCGGCGGCGGGCCGCCCGATGGGCATTCCCCTGATTGTCGACAACACCGCCGCGCCGCTCATCGCGCGGCCGTTCGATCACGGCGCGGCGATCATCGTCTATTCCGCCACCAAATATCTTGGCGGGCACGGAACCTCGATCGGGGGGCTCATTGTCGATGGCGGGACGTTCGACTGGGAAGCGTTCGCTGAGCGTCAGCCCAATCTCAACACGCCGGACCGGAGCTATCATGGCGCCGTCTGGGCGCAGGCGGCAAAGCCCTTGGGTCCGATCGCCTATATCCTGCGCGCGCGCACGATTCTGTTGCGGGACCTGGGCGCGTCGCTGTCGCCGTTCAACGCGTTCCAGATACTGCAGGGGATAGAGACCTTGCCCCTGCGCATGGCTCGCCATTGCGAGAACGCCGCGAAGGTGGCGCAATTTCTCGCAAACCAACCCTCCGTCACGCGCGTCATCTATCCGGGTGTCCAGTCGGGGGAGCAGCGGGCACGGGCAGAGGCGGTGCTGGCCGGCGGCTTGGGCGGACTCCTCGGGTTTGAGTTGAGGGGCGGCATGGACGCGGGGCGACGGTTCATCGATGCGCTCAAGCTCTTTTATCATGTCGCCAACATCGGGGATGCGCGCAGCCTTGCCATCCATCCGGCCTCGACGACGCACAGCCAGCTTTCGCTGGAAGAGCAGATGGCAACCGGTGTCACCCCCGGTTATGTGCGCCTGTCCATCGGTCTCGAGCATATCGACGACATCTGCGATGATCTGGGTCAGGCGCTGGCGGCGGCATAGGCCTGCCGCCGGACCTGCTGACCGGTTTCGGAACCGCTGATCCTGATTCCGCCACCGCGCGTCCCCCTGGCGGTTGATCTTCCTGGCGTGCGCTCAAAGTTGGGTCGAACCCACGATCAGGAGTTTTGTTATGAAGGTTTTTTGCACAGTGATTTTTGGTGCGGCCCTCGCGCTTGGCGGCGGGTCTGCCTTCGCGCAGGAGGCTTCCACGGGAGCATCCGCGCCGGCAACGCATC
The DNA here is from genome assembly GCA_036278355.1 of Sphingobium sp. Taxonomy (GTDB): domain Bacteria; phylum Pseudomonadota; class Alphaproteobacteria; order Sphingomonadales; family Sphingomonadaceae; genus Sphingobium. Next base: position 13,696 of record DASULD010000094.1, on the reverse strand, counting down.
CGCCCGAAAGTTCCACGAGCACGGATCACGCGGCCCATACCGGTGCCGCACAGCAGAGCGGCGCCGCGGCACCCGCCGGTGCGGCCGCAACAGCTTATAGCGATGCCGAGCTCCGGCAGTTCGCCGACGCGGCAATCGAAGTTCAGAAGATCCAGCAGGACCAGAGCGTGGCCCAGGCCGACAAGCAGGCCAAGATGGCTGCGGCCGTTCAGCAGTCCGGTCTTGGCACGGAACGGTTTAATCAGATCGCCGAGGCATCTCGTGCCGATGCGCAGTTGATGCAGCGTATTCAGGCCGCCGCTACCGCACCGCAGGCCCCCGCGCCCGCCGGACGGTAAGCGACAGGGTCGCACGGGCGCGGCGACCGCCGCGCCCCGACCTCTTTTCCTGCTTAACCCGAGATGCCACCGGCCGCGAGGACCGCCAGCGTAACGAGTTCGCTTGCGGTCGTCGCCATCGTCGCGACCTGCACCGGCTTTTCCATGCCGACGAGCATGGGGCCGATGACCGAATCGCCGCCCAGTTCGCGCAGCAGCTTCGCCGACAGGTTCGCGGACTGGAGGCCCGGCATGACCAGGCAGTTGGCCGGTCCCGACAGGCGGCAGAACGGGTAGTTTTTCAGCATATTGGGATTGAGGGCGACGTCGGGCGCCATTTCGCCCTCATATTCGAAATCGACGCCGCGCTGGTCGAGGATCGCCACGGCCTCGCGCAGATTTTCCAACCAGTTGCCCCATGGGCTCCCGAAGGTCGAATAGGACAGGAAAGCCACTCTGGGTTCATGCCCCATACGGCGGGCGACGGCCGCGATGCCTTCGGCAATGTCGGCCAGTTCCACCGCCGATGGGCGTTCGTGGACCGTGGTGTCGCCCATGAACACGGTGTGGCTGCGGCCCACAAGAATGTGGACGCCAAAGGTCGTGCGATTCGGCACCGGATCGATCACGCGGCGCACTTCGCGCATCGTCTGGCTGTACGGGCGCGTCGTGCCTGTGATCATCGCGTCCGCCTCGCCCATTTTGAGCATCAGCGACCCGAAGATGTTGCGGTCGCGGTTCACCATGCGCTGACAGTCGCGCAGTAAGTAGCCCCGCCGTTGCAGCCGGGCGTACAGCATCTCCACCATCCGGGGGACGAGCGGAGAGTTAACACTGTTGTGGACCTCGAAGCTGTGCGGATCCGGAACGCCCAGCGCGCGAAGACGGTCATACACTTCCTGCCGTCCCACCAGCACCGGAATGCCGTAACCCCCGTCGCGGAACTGGATCGCGGCGCGCAAGACGACTTCTTCCTCGGCCTCGGCGAACACGATGCGTTTGGGATGTGCCTTGGCACCTTCGTAGGCGAGCGTCAGCACCGCCGTCGTGGGATTGAGCCGCCCCTTCAATTTCTCGCGATAGGCGTCCATGTCTTCGATGGGATGCTGCGCCACGCCGCTGGCCATCGCGGCCTCCGCCACCGCGGCCGAAACGACCTCCATCAGGCGGGGGTCGAACGGCGCCGGAATGATATAATCCGGTCCGAAGCTGTGGTTCCTTCCATAGGCCCGGGCAACTTCGTCCGGCACTTGTTCGCGCGCCAGCTCGGCAATCGCCTTTGCGGCGGCAAGCTTCATCGCTTCATTGATGCCGGTGGCTCGCACGTCGAGCGCGCCGCGGAAAATGAACGGGAAGCCCAGCACATTGTTGACCTGATTGGGGTAGTCCGACCGGCCGGTTGCGACGATCGAGTCGGGACGCACGGCCTTGGCGTCGGGCGGCGAGATTTCGGGATCGGGATTGGCCATTGCGAAGATGATGGGGTTGTCGGCCATCGTCTTCACCATGTCCTGCGACATCGCGCCCGCAACCGACAGCCCCAGGAACACATCCGCCCCATCAACCGCTTCGGCCAGGGTGCGGGCCTGCGTCTTCGCCGCATGGGCGGACTTCCACTGGTTCATCCCCTCGGTGCGGCCCTGGTAGATCACGCCCTTGCTGTCGCACATGATGACGTTGTCGTGCGGTACCCCCAGCGCCTTGATGAGTTCGGTGCATGATATGGAGGCGGCGCCCGCGCCGTTCACGACCACCTTCATGTCCTTCATCTCGCGTCCGGTCAGCATCGCGGCATTGATGACGCCTGCGGCCGCGATGATCGCGGTGCCGTGCTGATCGTCGTGGAAGACGGGGATGTTCATCCGCTCTTTCAACGTCTGCTCGATGATGAAGCATTCTGGCGCCTTGATGTCCTCAAGGTTTATCCCGCCGAAGCTGGGTTCCATCAGTTCGACCGCGTCGATGAATTTTTCGACGTCCTCGGTCTTCAATTCGATGTCGATCGAATCGACGTCGGCGAAGCGTTTGAACAGCACCGCCTTGCCTTCCATCACCGGCTTGGAGGCGAGCGCGCCAAGATTGCCCAGACCCAGGATCGCTGTACCGTTGGAAATGACGGCGACCAGGTTGCCCTTTGCCGTGTAGTCGTAGGCGGTAGATGGGTTTTCGGCGATGGCCTTCACAGGGACGGCGACCCCCGGGGAATAGGCTAAAGCAAGATCGCGCTGCGTCGCCATCGGTTTCGATGCGATGATCTCGATCTTCCCCGGCCGACCAGCCGAATGAAAAAGAAGCGCTTCGCGTTCGGAAAACTCTGTCGCCCGGTCGTCTGCCATTCCCGCTCCATATATATGTTAGCCAGCCTCCAATCGCCTTGCGTCAATCGCGTGCGATCCACAAGAGGAGATAACGTCAAATTTCAGCGTATTCATGCGGTCAGAAGGCTGTCTATCCGCAGACGGCCTTTCGTTGAGGCGTTCGAGACGCTATTCCCCGGCGATGGCCGCCTCGATCGCCCCCGCCGCAGAGTCAGAACCTGCCGATGCTGCTGCACAGCGACCCGCCATGACGCCGATGATGGCCCAATATTTCGAGCTGAAGGCAAAGGCCGGCGATTGCCTTTTGTTCTATCGGATGGGCGACTTTTTCGAGCTGTTCTTTGACGACGCCAGGGCGGCGGCCGCGACGCTCGACATCGCACTGACCTCTCGCGGTGAGCATGGCGGCGTTCCCATCCCGATGTGCGGCGTGCCGGTGCACAGCGCGGAAGCCTATCTCGCCCGGCTGATCCGGGGCGGGCACCGCGTCGCCATTGCGGAGCAGACCGAAACCCCGGCCCAGGCAAAGGCCCGGGGTGGCTCCAAGGCACTCGTTGCGCGCGGGATCGTGCGATATGTGACGCCTGGCACGCTGACCGAGGATACGCTGCTCGACGCGCGCGCGGACAATATGCTGGTGGCGATCGGAGAGGCGGGCGGCGACCTCGGCCTTGCCGCCGCCGACATTTCCACGGGCCGGTTCGAGGCGATGACGATCGATCCGGGCTCACTCGCGGCCGAGTTGGCGCGACTGGGCGCAAGTGAAGTGATCGTGGGTGAAGGCGGCGCGCTCGATCTGACGGCCGCCCGCACTTTCGATCGAAGCGCTTTTTCCTCAACCCGGGCCGAATCGCGGCTGAAGGCGATGTTTGGTGTCGCAACGCTGGATGGTTTCGGCGCGTTCAGCCGCGCGGAACTTTGCGCCATCGGCGGCCTGCTCGGGTATCTCGACCACGCGGGGCAGGGCGTTTTGCCCCATTTGTCGCCGCCCGTTCATATCGCGCCCGGGACGCATATGGCGATCGATTCCGCCACGCGCGAAAGCCTTGAGATTACCGCGACGATGGCCGGGTCGCGGCAGGGCAGCCTGCTTCACGCCGTGGACCGGTCCGTCACCGGCGCGGGCGCGCGCCTGCTCGCGGCTGACCTTTCGGCGCCACTGCTCGATCGCGACGTGATCGAGGCACGGCTCGACCTGGTGCAGTGGCTGCATGATGACGGCGGGCGGCGCGACAGCCTGCGTTCGGCCCTCCGGGCGCTTCCCGATATCGGACGGGCGCTGGGCAGGATCGCGGTTGGACGGGGCAGCCCACGCGATCTGGGGCAGTTGCGCGACGGGCTGGACGGCGCCCGCCGCCTGCGCGAACGGCTGGGCAAGGCCGACGGCGGGCCGGTGCTGCTCGCACAGATACTGCCCGCGCTCGACGGGCATGGCGCATTGGTCGATGAGCTTTCCCGCGCGCTGGTGCCCACGCCGCCGACCGAGGCGGTGAACGGCGGGTATATCGCAGAGGGTTACGACGCCGCGCTGGACGAACTGCGACGGCTCAGCAGTGACGGGCGCCGCGCCATCGCACAGCTTGAGGCGCGCTATCGGGAGCACACCGGCATATCGTCCCTCAAGATCCGGCATAACGCGGTGCTCGGCTACCATGTGGAGGTTCCCGCGCGGCATGGCGACGCGCTGATGAAGGAAGGGTCGGGCTTCACCCACCGCCAGACGTTGGCGGGGGTCGTGCGTTTCAACTCGGTGGATCTGCATGAGCAGGCGACCCGCGTCGCACAGGCGGGCGCCCATGCGCTGGCCGCGGAAGCGGCGCATCTCGAAACCCTCATTGAAATGGCCCTTGCCCGCAAGGATGGCATCACACAGGCAGCCCGGGCGCTCGCCCGGCTTGATGTGGCTGCCGCGATGGCGGAACGCGCGGCGGAGGGCGGCTGGGCGCGCCCGCATTTCGAGGACACGCAGCGGCTGGAGATCGTCGGCGGGCGTCATCCTGTGGTGGAGGATGCGCTCAGGCGTCAGGGGGAGCCCTTCGTTGCCAATGACTGCCTGCTTTCGCACGGGGATCGCCTGTGGCTGGTGACAGGCCCCAATATGGGCGGCAAATCGACATTCCTGAGGCAGAACGCGTTGATCGTGCTGCTGGCGCAGGCGGGCTGCTTCGTGCCTGCGGCGTCGGCGACGCTCAGCCTTGTCGATCGTCTGTTCAGCCGGGTCGGCGCATCGGACAATCTGGCACGGGGCCGATCGACCTTCATGGTCGAGATGGTAGAGACCGCCGCCATCCTGAGCCAAGCGACGGAACGCAGCTTCGTCATCCTGGACGAGGTCGGCCGCGGCACGTCGACCTATGACGGGCTCGCGCTCGCCTGGGCCGTGGTGGAGGCCGTGCACGAGGTAAACCGGTGCCGGTGCCTCTTCGCCACGCATTATCATGAACTGACGCGGCTCGCCGAAACGCTTTCGGCGCTGTCGCTGCATCATGTTCGCGCGCGCGAGTGGAAGGGCGACCTGGTGCTTCTGCACGAACTTGCGGACGGTCCCGCCGATCGCAGCTATGGCATAGCGGTGGCGCGTCTTGCCGGATTGCCGCCCGCCGTGCTTGCGCGTGCGAAGGATGTCCTCGCACGGCTGGAGGCGGGCAAGGCGAAGACGGGCGGGATTGCGGCGGGGCTGGACGACCTGCCCTTGTTCGCGGCCTCGCTGGCGGCGGAGCAGGCGGCCGCGCCCGATCCGGTACACGCAGCCCTGACCGCCCTCGATGCGGACAGCCTCAGCCCGCGTGAAGCCCTTGAGCTGGTTTACCGGCTGAAGGCGCTGGCGGATGGTGCCGCGGAGCATTAGATAACTGCTATGACAGACCTTTTTTCTGCTCTTTCCAATCGCCGGGCGATCATCGACAGGCGCGCGGTCGCCGAACGAATCGAAGATGGCATCAGGGACGCGGGCAGTTCCGACGTGTCGGCGCAGCGCGCGACGATCGTCGCGATCCTTGGAGAAGCGCTTGCCACGGGCAAGGCGGAAGCGATGCGGCGGCTGGATCAGCATCCGACCAATGGCCGCGAGACGGTTCAGGCATTGGCTTTCCTCACCGACCAGCTGCTGCGCTTGCTGTATGATGCGACAACCCGCCATCTCTACAACCCCGGCAACCGCAGCACGGGTGAACAGATGGTATTGCTGGCGGTGGGCGGATACGGGCGGGGCGAGATGGCGCCGTTCAGCGACGTGGATATCGCCTTCGTCACCCCTTACAAGCCGACTGTCTGGTGCGAGCAGGTGATAGAATCGATGCTCTATTCCCTGTGGGACCTGGGCATGAAGGTCGGGCACAGCAGCCGGTCCATCGCCGAGATGATCCGCATGGCGAAGGAAGACCTCACCGTCCGCACGGCCCTGCTCGAGGCGCGGTATGTCTGGGGCGACCGGGCGGTGTATGACGAGGCGCGCAACCGCTTCGGCGAGGACGTGGTGAAGGATAGCGCCCGCACCTTCGTCGCGCAAAAGCTGGCCGAGCGGGAAGAACGCCACAAGCGCATGGGCGACAGCCGCTATGTCGTCGAGCCAAATGTGAAGGAAGCCAAGGGGGGGCTGCGCGATCTCCATACCTTGTTCTGGATCGGCAAATATGTGAACCGCGTGGATTCCGTTGCCGGGCTGGTCGACGCCGGGCTGCTGACCCCGCAGGAGCTTCGGCAGTTCCAGAAGGCGGAGAACTTCCTGTGGGCTGTGCGCTGTCACCTGCACCGCATTACGAAGCGGGAGGAAGATCGTCTCACCTTCGACCTTCAGCTCGAGATTTCGCGCGCCATGAACTTCACCGGGCGCGCGGGCCGCTCCGGCGTGGAGCGCTTCATGCGCTATTATTTCCTGATGGCGAAGATGGTCGGCGACGTGACCGCCGTGTTCCTGGCCCATCTCGACGATCAATGGGCGGCGCGCGGACGCAGGTTCCTACCCAGCTTTTTTCGACGGCCGCGCCAGCTCGACGGATTTGTACTGGAACGCGGGCGAATCGCGATTCCCGACGACGCCTTTTTTCAGGAAGACCCGGTGCGCTTGCTGGAGATGTTCTCGCTGGCGGAACGGAACGGGCTCGCGATCCATCCCAGCGCGATGATCGCGGCCCGTCGTGACGCCCCGCTGATCGACCACGCCATTCGCAAGGACCCGCGCGCCAACGCCTTCTTCATGGACGTGCTCACCTCTCCCCGCGATCCGGAAACCGTGCTGCGCTGGATGAATGAAGCCAGCGTGTTCGGACGCTTCGTGCCCGAATTCGGCCGCGTGGTCGCGCAGATGCAGTTCGACATGTACCATCATTATACCGTCGATGAGCATACGATCCGGGCGGTCGGCCTGCTGGGGCGGATCGAGCGGGGTGAGCTTTTGGAGGATCACCCGCTTTCGACCGACCTGATGGGCAAACTCATTTCCCGCCGCGTTCTGTATGTCGCGGTGCTGCTCCACGACATCGCGAAGGGGCGTGGGGGCGATCACAGCATCCTGGGGGCCGAGGTTGCGCAAACTCTCTGCCCGCGCCTGGGCCTGAGCCCGGGAGAAACCGACATGGTCGCGTGGCTCGTGCGCCATCACCTGCTGATGAGTGCGACCGCGTTCAAGCGCGACCTTTCCGATTACAAGACAATCATGGATTTTACCGACGTCGTACAAAGCGCGGAGCGGCTTCGCCTGCTGCTGATGCTGACGGTGGTGGACATCCGCGCGGTCGGCCCGGGGGTTTGGAACAGCTGGAAGCGGCAGCTCCTGACCGAACTCTACTCCTCGGCGGAGGAGGTCCTGCGGCTCGGACACAAGTCGAACGGGCGCAAGGAGAAGATCGCCGCGAAACAGCAGATGCTCCGCGCCGCTCTGGACGTCTCGGATTCGCAGTTCGCGCGGCTGGCCAAGCGTCTCCCCGAAAGCTACTGGATTGCCGAGGTCGAAGACATATTGGTGCACAATGCCCGGCACATGCTGGCGGCCGGCAAGGAGCCGCTGTCGATCGCGGCGGAGGTCTACCCGGAACGCGGCGCGACGCTGGTGACGGTTTACGCGGCCGACCATCCGGGTCTGTTCTACCGCATCGCGGGCGCCATCCACCTTGCGGGAGGAAGCATTATCGACGCGCGTATTCACACGTTGCGCGACGGTATGGCGATGGACAATTTCCTGGTTCAGGACCCGCTCGGCAGGCCGTTCGACAGCCCGGACCAGCTGGACCGCATCAGGCGCGCGATCGAGGATGCGCTCGCCAACAAGCAGAAGCTCCAGCCCAAGCTCGCGGCGCGCCCGCTGCCCCGCACCCGGGCCGAGGCGTTCGAGATCGCGCCCAACGTCCTCATCGACAACAAGGCGTCCAACCGTTTCACCGTGCTGGAGATCCATGCGCGGGACAAGCCTGCGCTGTTGTTCAACCTCGCTTATGCGCTGTTCCAGTTGAAGGTCACGGTCCACAGCGCGCACATCTCCACTTATGGGGAGCGCGCGGTCGATACCTTCTACATCACCGACCTGCTCGGCGAAAAGATCGAGAGCAAGACCCGCCTGCATACGCTGGAACGGCGGCTGGTGGAGGCGGCCGAGGTAACGGTGGTGGAACGCATCGCGGCGTGAGGATATTTCAGGCGATCTCCATCGCCATCCCCGGCTTCAGCTCCGGCAGTATCCGGTCCATGTCCTCGCGGGCGATGGCGATACAGCCCTCGGTCGCCCTGGGCGCGCCGTCCTCGCCGGGCACCCACAGGTGCCAGAAGATCGCGCTGCCCATGCCCGGCACCGGCGGCGCGTCGTTGTGGCCGAGCACGACGATGATGTCATAAGCGGTATCGTCTCGCCGCAGCCGCTCGTGCGACCACGATCGCGGCAGCAGGACCGGCCGGTTGTACGCCGGATCGTCCGGATCGTCGGACCAGCCGTCGGCCTCCCGCGTCCATCGCCACGGGATGCGCGGCGCCCGCTCTATCGTCACGCGGTCGGGCCGCAACAGCACGCCGCGTATCGGCCACAGGCCCAGCGGTGTGCATCCATCGCCTTCCCTTTTGTCTCCGGCCGCGCACGCCCCGCTCTTGCCGACCGTGCATAAGGTGGTTCGCCCCGCAAAGCTCAACGTCCGTGCCTGTGTGTCGACGCGGATCGCCGCGGTCACAGCTGATGCCCGGTGCGGTCGCGCTTGGTGACGAGGTAGCGCTCGTTATGCGGGTTGGGCGGGATGCTGAGCGGCGTGCGCTCGGTCACTTCTATGCCCTCGGCCTCCAATCCGGCAACCTTGGCCGGGTTGTTGGTCAGCAGCCTTATCCTCTGAATGGAAAGAAGCTGAAGCATCCGCGCCGCGACCGAGAAATCGCGCGCATCGATCGCGAAGCCCAGGCGCGTATTGGCGTCGACCGTGTCGAAGCCCTGATCCTGCAGCGCGTAGGCGCGCAGCTTGTTGATGAGGCCGATGCCGCGCCCTTCCTGCCGCAGATACAGCAGTACGCCCCATTTTGCTCCGGCAATCTCCCGCAGCGCGCCGTGCAGCTGCGGTCCGCAATCGCACTTCAGCGACCCCAGAACATCGCCGGTCAGGCATTCGCTGTGCAGGCGCACGACCGGCACGCTGCCGTCGCGGTCGCCGATGAGAAGGGCGATGTGCTCGCGCGGATCGCCGGGCGAGCGGAAGGCTACGATCTCGCTGTTGTCCGCCACCTCGACCGGAAGGCGCGCCCGTGTCGCGATGTGCAGCAGCGCGCCGCCGTGGTACGTCTCGATCGCGTCGGCGTCGGCGCTCGTCTCTATGGCCGCCGTACCGGGGGCGATGAAGAACGCGGGCAATATGCCTGCCAGCCGGGCCAGACGCAGCGCCGCGCGCGCCGCCTGCGGCTGGTCCACATGCAAGGCGCGATACGGCCCCTTCATTGGGGTCGCGAGGTCGCGCACCGGATCGGCGAGCGCGACCGCACCGGGCAGATCGATCCAGCGTTCCCGTTGAACCAGAACCGGCGCCTCCGGATCGGCTGCCTCGCGCTGGTTGGCGAGGTGCAGCGTCTGCGCGCGGGCGGCGGAGATCAGGATGGGCGCCAGCGCGTCCGGGTCGAACCGCAACAGGCTCGGTTCGTCGGCGCCTTCCACCGCCAGCAGGTGCAGTCTTTCCAGACCCGCAGTCACCTCGACCGGCCAGCCGCGCCGCAGGGCGTCGATGGCGCGGGCGACTGCGCGGTCGGCCGCCCCTTCGGTCATCAGAAGGCGAACTCGGTGATTACCGGAACATGGTCGGATGGCTTCGCCCAGCTACGGCACGGCTCCATCACCCGATGGCTGACGGCGTGATCGCGCAGTTGCGGGCTCACCCACATATGGTCGAGCCTCCGCCCGCGATCGGATGCTTGCCAGTCGCGCGCGCGATAGCTCCACCAGGTGTAGAGCCGCCCCGGCGCCGGGTGAAAATGGCGTCCGAGGTCCACCCAGTCATGCGCCGCCTGAAGATGGGCGAGCGCCTCGCACTCCACCGGCGTATGGCTCACGACGTCGATCAGCTGCTTGTGGCTCCAGACGTCGCATTCCAGCGGGGCGACATTGAAGTCCCCGGTAAGGATCGTCGGCGCATCGACTCCACCGGCCCAGTCCGTCATGCGGGCCAGGAAATCGAGCTTCTGTCCGAACTTGGGGTTTGCCAGGCGGTCGGGAACCTCTCCTCCGGCGGGCACATAGACATTTTCGATGCGCACACCGTTGTCGAGCCGTACGCCCACGTGTCGCGCCTCGCCATTGGCCTGCCAGTCCAGCCTGTCGTCCTCGCGCATGGGTACGCGGCTGATGATGGCGACGCCATGATGCATGGGCTGGCCGTGCAATATCTGGTGGTTGTATCCCAACTGGCGGAACACGCCGCCCGGAAAGATGTCATTCGTGACCTTGGTTTCCTGCAGGCAGAGAATGTCGGGAGATTCTTCCGACAAAAACCGGGTGACGATTTCGATTCGGGCGCGGACGCTGTTGATGTTCCAGGTAGCGATCTTGAGACGTTGAGACATGGCACTCCACTAGGAGCCATGAAGCGGAGACGCAAGCATGGCCCGGAAACTTTGCCCCGATCGGGTAAAGATGTTCGGCATGAAGTAAGACCCCCGTTCCGGGGGCATGGAACGGGGGTCTCAGTCTGCGCTATTGGGCGCAATCACAAAGTAGCTCGCCGGGTAACAGGGGGAAGCCCGGCATCGCCTCCTCTGCGGTTGGGCCCGTTATAGGGGTCTCCGGCTGTCGCCAGGATTAACGGACCCCCGGATACACTCAATTCATCGCTGCGACGCGTCCGCTCAACCACCCCCCCGGCGCTGTTGCGGTCTTGGATCGGTCCAGCGAAAGGCGGAATTCGGCACCGGTGCGTTATATTTCTGCGATGACAGGCGGATCGCCGTGCGGTTGCCCTGCGCGTCGCGCGCGACCCAGCCATACAGGTTCAGCCCGGCGGGTGCCCCCGCCTGCCGTTTGAACACCAGTGTGATCGTACCGAACTCGGGCCGCTTGGGATCTTGCGCCTCAAGTGACAGGATGTTGGGGTCGCCGGTCTGGATAACCTTGCTGAACTTCGTGAAGTCGCGCGACGGATCGATGAGGGCGCCCAAAGGAGAGCTGCCGATGGGCCAGCGCTGCACCTGCCGCACTTCATAGTCGATCATGGTCAGCGCCCGGCCGTCCCCGACGATCAGCATCGGCACGTCGGCCTGATACTGAAAGCGGATTTTCCCCGGCTGCTTCAGTGTCAGCTTTCCGGTCAAAATATGGCCGTTACGATCGGTCTGGGTGAAATCGGCGGTGAGGCTTCGGACCGCGCGGATATAGTCGGCGACCTGGGTAAGCCCGGCCTTGTCCGAAGGCTGCCGGACCTGTGCTGCGGCGGGGACGAACGCTGCGGGCGCCAGCGGTACGGCCATAGCCAGCAGCATAAGCGTCGGGGGAAAAGGCTTCATTTGCTACTCCTGATTCGTGCCGCCAGGATGTCTCGGGGCGCTTGAACTCCCCCTGAATCCGCCGATATCGCAGGTTCAGCGTGCGTGATAGCGCAGGCGGCCGACGAAACGGGCAAGGCTGGGACGGCGTTCCGCGCGCCCGGACAATCGGGCTTTGGCCTTTTCGACGCGCATGATGTCGCCGATCCTCCGGCCCAGAAAGGCGCGGGTATCGGCATGACCTTCGCTCTCGTCATCCAGAAAGACGAGCAGCGTTGCCGAATATATGCTGCCGAGCAGGCTGCGTTTCGTATAATGATTGAAATCGGCGGCGGTGTCCCCGGCGGCCCGCCAGATCACGTCGGTCGCCCGCCAGCCCAATCGGGCCGCGCGAGGCAGGTTCTGCGGCATGGCGAGGACGGAGAGGGCGCGGCGCAGCGCTTCCTTGTCGCGGGCGAGCACATCCAGTCTCGCCTCTATCAACGCCGTGATCCGGTCCCGCACCTTCATTGATGCCAGCCTTTCGGGCGGGCAGCGCGTGAGCATTTCGGCATCCACATGGGCAAACCACGCATCGATCATCGCCACCGCGCCGCCGTCAAAGGCCAGCCGGGCTACGTGGGGTGCGATCGCGAACTGGCTCGCGGCCATGTCGAGGGAGGCTTCCACCGCGGCACGGCCCCATCCGTCAAACGCGGCGTTGCGGGCGACGATGGGTGCCATCACGGCGCGCACCTCGTCCAGCGTCGGGTCGGCGGGAAATGTCGTCACGGCCATCGCTTTCATGTAAGGCGCGCCGCGCGACTGGCAAGGGCGAATTGGGGCGCGGAGCGGAAGTGGACAAGGAAGATAACTGATTTGATGAATCCAAAGAGCAACAGTTATTCTTTTCTTATACCTCGCTTGAATATCCGAATGGTGCGGTGCGCAGGAATTTGGTATTCTGCCTGTGATCGACGCGGATTTGGGAAAACCAGACTGTATCGAAAAGATACCGAGATTCATCATCTTGGTAACACTCAGGGAGGGATAGATGGAAATCAAGCAAGCTAGATTGCGTCCCATGGTCGGCGTCAGCATCGCGGCCATGGCTGCCGTTGCCGTCCTGGCGAGCCCGGCCCAGGCGCAGGAGGGCGAGGCCACCGATTATGCCAATGAGATCGTCGTCACGGCGCAAAAGCGCGCGCAGGCGCTGTCCGATGTCTCGCTGTCCGTTTCGGCAGTGGGCAGCGAAGCGCTGGCTAACAACAATACTGTCACCATCGAAAGCCTTCAGAACCTGGTGCCCAGCATCAGCTTCGGCAATGACTTCAACTTCGCCAAGCTGTTCATCCGCGGCATCGGGCTGTCCAGCTCCCTTCCGGGCGTAGACCCGTCGGTCGCGCTGCATGTCGACGGCGCGGTCGTGTCGCTTGCCCAGGCCCAGCTCGGATCGATGTTCGACCTTGAGCGTGTGGAGGTGCTGCGCGGGCCACAGGGAACTCTTTATGGCCGCAACGCGACCGGCGGCACGGTCAATCTGATCACCGCCAAGCCGACCAGCAGCCTTGACGGCTATATCCGTCAGACCATCGGCGGAGACGCCTTCCTGCTGCAGACCGATGCGGCGGTGGGCGGCCCCATCATGGAGGGAATCAACGGGCGGCTGGCCATTCAGTGGATCCGGCGCGACGGATACGGAATCAACGAATTCACGGGTAACGACATAGACAATGCCCGCCAGTTTTCCGCACGCGCCCATATCGACTTCAAACCGTCGGACAGCTTCTCTTTCCTCCTGACGGGCGAATACCACCAGGAAGATGACCGCTCGCTGGCGATCAAGTTCCGTGAAATATCCTTCCCCGGAACCGCAAACCCCGGCCTGACCTCGCTTGGCCAGCGCACCAATGCGGACGGGTCTCAGGCCGCCTTCGCGAGCAAGGTCCGCAACCTCAACACCAATTTCGATCCGATCAACGATCGTGAGCAGTGGGCGATTACCGGCACCGCGACGATCGACGTCAGCGACGCGCTAACGGTCAAGTCGATCACCAGCTACCGCGATTTCGAAGCGATTTTCTTCCACGATTTCGATATGTCGACTTATCTCGGCTATCCGCTGGCGCAGACCAGTGCAACCCGGACCAG
>DASULD010000093.1:0-5980 GCA_036278355.1 Sphingobium sp. | reverse complement strand
TCGCTGGAGGCTGCGAAGGCCTATGCCGAGCGTGAGGGAATCCCCTATCACGTGACTCTGCCCGCGCCCAAGACGCTGAAAATCCAGGCTTACGCCGACAACTTCCGCTAGTGTCCCGAAATCCACCACACTAGAGCGTGGTGACTTTGGACGGGCTCTCGCCCCTTTCAATGTAAGGTCATCAGGCCCCAAGTTTTTGTGGTCGCATCGTTTTTGCCAAAAACCGGTTCCCACTTTTCGGCACGATGCTCCAGGGCGCCTGCAAGGGCCTTCATATGTCCAGATACGTCCCGCCCAGGGCAATCAGAAGCTTGACGTCGAGCGCCATCCCCTCTGCCCGGCGCGCCTCAACATAGGCCCGCACCTCACCCAGCGGCACGCGGTGCACGACGATGTCTTCCCCGTCGGTGCCGCCGCCTTCATGCACCTGCGTCAGGTTGCGGGCGCGAAACAGGGTGAAGCTTTCCGAAACAAGTCCGGGTGAGCTGTAGAACTCGCCCAGATCCTCCATCGACCCGGCGCGGTAACCGGTTTCCTCCTCCAGCTCCCTCGCGGCGGCCGTGGCGGATTCCTCGTTCGCCAGGTCCTCGTCGTCGCCGACCAGACCGGCGGGCAATTCCAGGCAGCTTCTGCCCAGCGGGACACGATATTGCTCCACGAGGATGAGGTGAGGGCCATCATCGCCGCCCTCGTCCACGGCAATGATGACGGCGGCGCGTATCCCCCGGCTGCGGGATACATATTCCCACCGGCCGTCGCGCTTCACCGTCACGAACTTGCCCGCCCACATGACCTCCGGGCCGGTTGTCTCCGTCATTCGCGCTCCATCCGTTACAGTTCGATCAGCCTGTCGGGCAGTTCATTGGGGTTGTCCTGCGCTTTGGGCAATTGTTCGGCGAGGATGGCGCCGACGAGGCCGACGGCCTCCACCATGCCGTCACCGATCCGTCCGTCGCGCGCGGCGGAGACGAGGGCGGCCATCGCCTCTCCCCAGCGTTCGGGCGGTACGCGCGAACTGATCGCCGCGTCGGCGACAATCTCGGCCCGATGCTCGGCAAGCGACAGGTAAATGAGGATCGCGGTGCGGGCCAAGGTGCGCCCCTCGGCACTGGCCCGGAACAGCGTGATCGCCTGACGCCGCACGCGGCGCGATTTGGTGGCGCCGGGCGTCAGCCGCACACGCAGCGGCATCCACGCGAGGCCGTACCGCACGGCGAGGAAAACCAGTATCTGCCCGCCGAGCAGCAGGCTGAGCTGCTCACCGGTGGAAAGCGCGTGATCCCAGCCGCCCAGTGCCGCCGTTGCCCAGCCGGCAAAGGTCAGGGGGAACGCCGCCACGAGCGCAAGCAGGACCAGCATCGCCGCAATGGCATAATGCAGGCCCACATCATGATAGGCGTCCGACACCGGCGCGATGACCGTGACGATCTCTCCGTCGCTCCGGGTTTCGGCGGCGCGCACGGCCGCTCCGATCCGGTCCCGGTCCGATCCGCCGATGATGGACTTTTTCATCTACCAGCCTCCCGATGCGCCGCCGCCGCCGAAACTGCCGCCGCCCCCGGAAAATCCGCCGCCGCCCGACCAGCCGCCTCCACCCGATCCCCCGCCGATGAGCGGACCCCACAGGACAACGGGCGCAACGCCCCGGCTATAGGATCGTCCCCGGCGGCCCCGAAGCAGCATCGGCAGGACGAAAAAGAAGACGATGAACAGGATCAGGAACAGTATTTCCCCCTGACCCTGCTTCCCCTGTTCCTCTTGCGCGGCTTGCTCTGCAAGAGCGCGCGCCTCTTCGGGCGGGAGTTGCAGTATCTGGACGAGCCGGTCGACGCCCGCGGCGATGCCTCCGGGAAAATCGTTTTCCTTGAACCGCGGGATGATAGTGTCGCGGATGATGCGTCCGGATAGCGCGTCGGTCAGGACCCCTTCGAGGCCGTAGCCGACCTCGATCCTGACCTTGCGGTCGTTGGGGGCGACGATCAGCAGCGCGCCGTCGTCATCTTCCTTGCCGCCGATGCCCCAATGATCGCCGAGCCGGAATCCGTAATCGGCGATCTCATATCCCTGAAGATCGGGGATCGTGGCGACAACGAGCTGATGGCCGCTCTGTTTCTCCAGCGCGGCGAGTTTGGCGTCGATTGCGGCCTCCCGCGCGGGGTCGAGCAGGTTCGCGGCGTCTACCACCCGTCCGGTCAGCTTCGGGAACTGCTGCGCCTGTGCGCCCGGCGCCGCCGCCAGCACCAGCGAAAGCGTGAGGGCAAGCCACAGCCAGAATGCGCGAAGGAAGCGGACCATGGCCTTTCAGCCGTTCACGCCCCGAAATCGACGGCGGGCGCGCGGTCCGCGTTGGGGGCGGTGGCCTGATACGGCGTCATCGGCTTGGCGCCCCGGATCGCCGCACCCATCATCTCCGGGAAGGTGCGAACGCGCGTGTTATAGTCCTGCACGGCCTCATTATATTTGATGACGGCGGTGGCGATGCGGTTTTCCGTGCCCTCAAGCTGGACCTGCAAATCCTGGAAGTTCTGGTTGAACTTGATG
This sequence comes from Sphingobium sp., assembly GCA_036278355.1. Classification (GTDB taxonomy): domain Bacteria; phylum Pseudomonadota; class Alphaproteobacteria; order Sphingomonadales; family Sphingomonadaceae; genus Sphingobium. Next base: position 3,439 of record DASULD010000093.1, on the reverse strand, counting down.
TCCGGATAAGCTTCGACAGTGGCGAGCAGTCGCCCCAGCGACTGGCTGAGCGCGCCCTGCGCCGCCGCATACTGGGCAACCCTGGCGGGATCGCCCAGATCATCGGCACTGACCTGCACCGACGTTGCGCGCGCGCGCGCTTCCATCACATTGGTCAGCGTCTCCTGCTCGGCCCTTGCCGCGCCCTTGACCGTGGCCACCAGATTGGGGACGAGGTCCGCGCGCCGCTGATACTGCGCCTGCACATCCGCCCAGCGCGCCTTCGCCGCTTCCTCCGCGCGCGGTATGCTGTTGATGCCGCAGGCCGACAGCGTCAGAAGGCAGACCGCGACAAAGGCGGCGCGCGCGCGAGAAACAACTGTCATGGTCATGGTCGATTCCCGGTGCTGAGGATTTCGGTGGGACGGTACTGGACGGCCTGTGCCAATGCAACAACTGGACAGGCAGGGCGGCGCATGACAACCTTCCGCCCCGGAAGCATCGGGGGGGAGCCTTGCACCATGTCGATAGTATCGGAATTCCGCGAATTCATCGCGCGCGGTAATGTGATGGACCTTGCCGTGGGCGTCATTATCGGTGGCGCATTTGCGACCATCACCACGTCACTGACGCAGGACATCATCATGCCGATTGCCGGATGGGTGTTCGGCGGCACCGACTTCTCGAACTATTTCATCCGGCTGGGCGAGATACCCGACGGATTCAAGGGATCGGCGCAGAGCTATGCCGATTTGAAGGCCGCCGGCGTTGCCATGATCGGATGGGGCCAGTTCCTGACGATGCTCATCAATTTCCTGATCCTGGCGTTCGTCATCTTCCTGCTGGTGCGGATCGTGAACCGGCTGAGGGAAGGGCGACACGGACCTGCCGCAGCAACCGAGGCGCCGCCCCCGCCCGCCGAAGATGTCCTGTTGCTGCGCGAAATCAGGGACGCCCTGAAGAAATAGGCAACTCGGTTCGGCGTGAAAATGGAACCCTCAAGGCCTTTATCTGTTGTGGGCCGGGGAGACGCGTAGCGCGTATTTCCGTATTTTGCGTGATCGTCCCCTCCGGGGGCCAACAGGAGGAACCGTATGAAACCCTTGCTCGCCATTGTCGGGGCTTTTGCCCTGATCGGCCTGGCAGGCTGCGATTCGGCCAAGGAAGACGCCGTCGAGAACGCCTATGAGAATCAGGCCGCAGCGTTCGAGAACCAGGCCGATGTGCTGGAAAACCGGGCTGACAACATGGTCGGCGCGGCGCAGCAGGCAGCCGAAAACACTGCCGATGTACTGGAGAACAAAGCCGATGCCGTGCGCGATGCCGGCGAGAACGCGGCCGAGAGGGTCGAAAATCGGTAACCAAACACCGCCGGATGAACCGGATGAAGGCGAGGGCGTGAGGACCATGGTTCTCACGCCCTTTTCAGTTGCGCCGCTTGCCCCTATATAGGGGGTGCCGGCTTCGGCCGGCTATGGTGATAAATGATGCCGTGGAATAGGCGCAGCGGACCCGGGGGCAGTACCCGGCGGCTCCACCAAAGATGCCGACCCCTTCCGGGTCGGCCGCTCTGACGGGGCCGAACCAGGATCGACGTGTGTTCAAAGACGGTGTTTTTGCCCGGGCTGAGTAACCCGTTCAAGGCTCAAAACCTATAAGTGCCAACGATAACGAAGCACTTGCTCTTGCTGCGTAATTGAGGGCCTCACGGCCTGACATTACCCAAATAGAACGCGGTTGGACCCACCGGGCAACAGAAGGGATTCCAGCGGCCGCCGGAGGGCCGGGCAACAGAACCTCCGGCACTTCCTTCCCCCAAGCATTCGCGCGAAGCCCTTTCCTTGGCCTTTGCTATGCGCAATAGGCGCCCCCGCGACAGGTTCCCGGAGACGGGATAAAAAGGGAAGCCGGCCGACGAAGCCTGGCCGCCGGAAAATAGGACATAGCATAGCCCACCGCAGCGCCGTCAGCTCCCCTCGGCGCCCCGGGTGCCCGGTCGCGCCGGGGCGAACACGGACAGTTGCTCAAGAAGGCTCCTCGACTCCGCCAGCCTCTGGCTGGCCAGCGCCAGCGAGGATTTCAGCTCCGCCTGGGCCGAAGCCGCTTTCCGGGCCGTCTGCTCTATCGATCGGACCAGCTCCGCCGATCCGAAGCCAGGCTGAAATTCGCTGCCGCCGCAGGCATCCGTGAGTTCCGAGAAGTTCACGCGCAGCAGGATGTCTTCGGCTTCATTGCCTATGTCGAAAGCACATCGCGATGGATCGCGCCGGGTGCGGAGCAACTCCCCCCACATCTCCCGCGCTGCGGCGAACGCCTCGAGACAGGCCTCCTCGGTGCTGGCGAACTCAACGCCGAAATCGTCCGGTTCCAGGGTTTCACCGTCGAAGAAATGGAAGTAAAATCGTGGCATGATGCGGTCGGTCCGGTCGTCAAGAATCGGGCCCCATCACACATGAGCATCGCCGTCAATGCCTTTGTCGTCAATAGCTTTTCGGCGGAACTTGCAAGCACCGTATGAAAACGCTTTACGTCACGCGGTGCCCCAATGCTGCGGAGTCGGAAATGCCCAGTCCCACAGAAGACACCGCCGGAACGCAAAAGGGACAGACGCCGGTCTGCGCCATCGGCACGTCGGCCGGGGGCGTCAAGGCGTTGCAGCAGTTTTTCGGCAGCATCGATCCCCATCTGGGGCTGGCCTATGTGGTCATTCTCCATCTGGCGCCCGACCATCCCAGCATGCTTGCCGAGATTTTGGCCAGCGTGACCGAGATGAGTATCCACGAAGTTGACGATACACCGGAACTCAGGCCGAATTGCGTCTATGTCATCAAGCCCGATCGCGAACTGGTTATCCACGGCAACACCATCGAGTCGCGTCCGTTCGCAGAGCCGCGAGGACTCCGGGCACCTATTGACGGGTTCTTCCGTTCGGTGGCGGAGGCGCGGGGCGACGGTTTTGCCGTCATATTGACCGGCGCGGGTTCCGACGGGGCGGCCGGTGTGCGCAAGGTCAAGGAGGGCGGCGGTGTCGTACTCGTCCAGGACCCCATGGAAGCCGAATTTTCGATGATGCCGCGCAGCGCCATCGCAACAGGGGTCGCCGATTTTATCGAGCCGATTCAAAAGATGACGTCGCGCATCGCCGAAATCCTGCACAGCAAGCGCGTATTGGCCCAGACGGCCGACGAAGAGACGGAACAGCAGGTCACGCGCATCCTGTCGTTCCTGCGTGCGCGCACCGGCCATGATTTCGCCAGTTACAAGTCGGCGACGGTTCGGCGGCGGATCGGTCGGCGCATGCAGGTGACGCGGCAGGAAAGCCTTGCGGCCTATGTCGGCTATCTCATGGAGACGCCGGAGGAAGCGCAAGGTCTGTTCGGCGACCTGCTGATCTCCGTGACCTCCTTCTTCCGCGACCATTCGGCCTTCGCCTCGCTGAGCGATACAGTCATGCCCGCGT
>DASULD010000092.1:0-5755 GCA_036278355.1 Sphingobium sp. | reverse complement strand
CGGCCCTTGTCGAGCTTAGCCTCAATCACGCGTCCCTCTGCTGCCCTATCCGGATTGGCTCTCATCTCAAGCAATTCGGCCTGCAGCAGTATCTTCTCGATCAGATCGTCCAGACCAATCTTCTTGAGCGCGGACACCTCGACATCCTGCACATCGCCGCCCATCTGCTCGACGACCACTTCATGCTCGAGCAGGCGCTCGCGCACCCGTTGCGGATTGGCGGTCTCCCTGTCGATCTTGTTGATCGCCACGATCATCGGTACGCCAGCGGCCTTGGTGTGGTTGATGGCCTCGATCGTCTGAGGCATCAGACCGTCGTCGGCCGCAACGACCAGAACGACTATGTCGGTCACGTTGGCGCCGCGCGCGCGCATCTCCGTAAACGCCTCGTGACCCGGAGTATCGAGGAAGGTGATGATCTCACCTCCCTTGGTCTTCACCTGATAGGCGCCGATGTGCTGGGTGATGCCACCCGCTTCGCCCGACACCACATCGGTACCGCGCAACGCATCCAGCAGGCTGGTCTTGCCGTGGTCGACATGGCCCATGATCGTGACCACCGGTGCACGCGGGAGCAGCGTCGCGGACGCATCTACATCCTTATCCGTGTCAATTTCGACATCGGATTCCGACACGCGCTGGATGCGGTGGCCAAACTCGCTTACCAGCAGTTCGGCCGTGTCCTGATCAATCGTCTGGTTGACCGTGACCATCACGCCCATCTTGAACAGCGACTTGACCAGATCCGCGCCCTTTTCGGCCATGCGGTTGGCAAGTTCCTGTACGGTGATCGCCTCGGGCACGACAACGTCGCGCACCTGCTTCTCACGCTGCTGCTGGCCGCCCGTCATATGGGCGCGGCGTTCCTTTTCCCGCGCACGTTTCAGCGCGGCAAGGCTGCGGGCACGGGCGCTGTCATCATCGGACAGCGCGCGATTGACGGTGAGCTTGCCCGACTGACGACGGTCATGGTCACGCCGTGCGCGTTCAGGTTTAGCCGGTTCAGGGCGCTTTACCGGCGCGACTGGGGTAAAGCGGCGCGGCGGTGGGGCTGCGCTGGTCGCCTGGCCCGTCCCTTCAGCCGGCGCGGGCGCTTCCGCGGGCGCGGCTTCGACTTTTATCTCTGTGACCGCCTCCGCCTCGTGATGTTCTTCCTGGGCGTCGGCGCGGCGGGCATCGGCCTCCTGTGCGCGACGTTTTTCCTCTTCGGTGGCGGCAACGCGTTCTGCTTCCTCACGCCGCCGCGCTTCCTCCATCGCGGCCATCCGCGCGCTTTCGGCCTCACGCAGCAGCTTCGCCTGCATCTCCTGCCGGGACATAAGGTCAGTGGACGTGGAGGCGGGCGCGGGACGTGGCGGTGCAGCGGGAGCGGGCCTCGGCGGGGGCGCGATTGCTTCGGGTTCGGGCTGAGGTGCAGGCGCGGGTGCTTCACCGGGCTTGCCGATGACGCGACGCCGCTTAACCTCGACCACGACGGTATTTTTCCGCCCGTGGCTGAAGCTTTGCTGGACCTGGCCGGATTCGACCGTCCGCTTGATACCCAGCGGCTTGCGGCCCAGTACCGGCTTGTCTTCCTTGCTGTCACTCATCGACTATATTCAACCTTCCAGATTCAGCACCAAATGCGGCATGGTCCGACAGACCGCCGCTTATAAATCATGTCCTATGGACATTCCCGTCGTCCGCTCGCTCGCCGCCGCCTGACGGTTCCCTCCGTTAGCGCATCCGATATAGCTTTGCCAGCGGCTTAGCAGCAGGCGCAGCCGGTTGGCCGCCGCGTGATTGGTCACCGCGATGTGCACGACATTCTCGCGCCCCAGGGCACTAGATAAGATTTCGCGTGCCACAGGCAAGGCCACCCCGGCGAGGTCAGTGCCTTCGGCACCCTCGCCCACACGCCACGCCTGATCGAGTTTGCGGCGGCCGTCAGGCGCGGCATCGGCGGCGTGGAGCAGCATGTGCACCTGCCCGCGTCGCGCCGCCACGTCCACCTTCTCAGAGCCGGTGATCAGATTCGACGCGCGAGCCTCAAGCCCCAGACGTTCAAGGAGTTGCCGCTCCAGCGCTTCCTCGATCCGTTCGGGCAGATCCGACGGAATGTCGATGTCGGATGTCTTGAGCGCGCGGGCAAGCGCCCCTTTGAGCCGCCCTTTGCCCAGCGCGGTCTCCAGTTCGCCGCGCGACACGCCGATCCACGCGCCGCGCCCCGGCGCCTTGGCGCGAACATCCGGCATCAGGGCACCGTCCGGCGAAAGCGCCAGACGGATCAGTACCGCCGGATCGGCCCGTTCACCGGTCAGGATACAGCGGCGCTCAGTCATGAGCGCCTCCCTGACTAATCCGTTCACGGCGAACGGCGATGTAATGATGTGGGAGGGCTAGCCTCTCATTGGGAGGATTCCGCAGCATGTGCGTCCTCCTCGCTACCTACGGCCTCGCCCTGTTCCTGATCTTCATCCTCAAACCAGTGCGCACGGGCTGCCATGATTATCTCGTTGCCCTGCTCTTCACTGAGGCCAAATTCGGCGAGCACACCGCCTTTGTCGTCGGCATTTTCCTTGCCCCGGCGGCGGTCGCCCTGCCGCTTGCGCGCGACCAGTTCATCCGTCGCCAGATCGGCGAGATCATCGAGTGTCTTGATCCCCGCCTTGCCAAGCGTGACCAGCATTGCCTCGGTGAGATGCGGCATGTCGGCAAGCGCATCCTCGACGCCAAGAGACCGGCGTTCCTCACGCGCGGCCGACTCACGCCGCTCCAGCGCCTCGAGCGCGCGGCTCTGCAACTCCTGCCCCAGCTCCTCGTCGAATCCCTCGATCCCGGCCAGTTCCTCCAGCGGAACATAGGCAACCTCTTCCAGCTCACCGAACCCTTCGGCAACAAGCAGCTGCGAGAGCGTTTCGTCCACATCGAGTTCGTTCTGGAACATTTCCGAGCGCTCAATAAACTCTCGCTGGCGCTTCTCGCTCGCATCCGCCTCGGTCATGATGTCGATGGCCTTGCCGGTGAGCTGGCTTGCGAGCCGCACATTCTGGCCGCGGCGGCCGATCGCCAGCGAAAGCTGGTCATCGGGAACGACCACTTCGATGCGTCCCTCGTCCTCGTCGATGACAACGCGGCTCACGGTCGCTGGCTGGAGCGCGTTGACGACGAAGGTGGCGGTGTCCTCCGACCAGGGGATGATATCGATCTTCTCTCCCTGCATCTCCTGTACAACGGCCTGAACCCGGCTGCCCTTCATGCCGACGCAGGCCCCGACGGGATCAATGCTGCCGTCCCGGCTGATAACGCCGATTTTCGCACGGCTGCCCGGATCGCGCGCGGCCGCCTTGATCTCGATGATGCCGTCGTAGATCTCGGGCACTTCCTGCGCGAACAGCTTCTTCATGAACTCAGGATGGGCGCGAGACAGGAAAATCTGCGGCCCCCTGTTCTCGCGACGGACATTCAGGATCACGGAACGCACACGGTCGCCGACGCGCACCACCTCGCGCGGGATCTGCTGATCGCGGCGGATCACCCCCTCGGCCCGGCCGAGGTTCACCACCACATGGCCAAATTCGACGGACTTGACCACGCCAGTGATGATTTCACCCACGCGATCCTTGAATTCCTCGTGCTGGCGCTCGCGCTCGGCGTCGCGGACCTTCTGGAAAATCACCTGCTTGGCGGACTGTGCGTCGATGCGGCCAAGATCGATCGGCGGCAGCGGATCTACAATGAAGTCGCCCAGGGCGGCGCCGGATTCAAGCTTCTGCCCCTGTTTGAGGTCCACCTGCTTGAAATAGTCCTCGACCGTCTCCACCACCTCGACCACGCGCCACAGGCGCAGATCGCCGGTATCGGGATCGAGCTTCGCACGAATGTCGTTCTCCGCACCATAACGCGCGCGCGCCGCACGCTGGATAGCATCCTCCATCGCCTCGATGACGATCGCCTTGTCGATCATCTTCTCGGACGCGACCGAATTGGCAATAGCGATCAGCTCGGCCTTGTTGGCGGAAATGGCGGTAGCCATCGTTTCTTTATCCTTCCGTCTCGATGTCGTCCGCTCCCTCGGAGGAAAGCGGCATGGTAGCAGAAATCAGCGCGTCGGTCAGCACCAGCTTTGCGCTGTGAATGTTGGCGAAGGCAATGTCGACGCGGCCGGTCTTGGGGTCGTCCAACAGCACCGAGTCGCCGTCGGTTCCCGCGAGCACGGCCTTGAACTGCTTGCGTCCGCCGATCGCCTCGGCGACGTTTACCCGGGCTTCGTGCCCCTTCCAGTCCTCAAAGTCGGACAGGCGCGTCAACGGCCGGTCGATGCCCGGGGAACTGACCTCCAGCCGGTAAGCATCAGCAATCGGATCCTTCTCATCCAGCATGTCGGAGAGCCTGCGGGAGATCGCCGCGCAATCATCGATGGTGAGCTGACGCGTGTCGGGCCGCTCTGCCATCACCTGCAACGTTGCATCGTCACCGCCAAACATCTTGACGCGCACGAGGTCAAAGCCGAGGGCCTTCACCTCGGGCTCGATCAATTGCATCAGGGTGGCGCTGTCGGCCAAATCGGTTCTTTCCATGCGGCACGAAGCGGTGTTACCGGAACCTTTCGGCCCGGCCTAACAACGCTTCCGATGTCAGGGAGTGCGAGCGATATAAGCGCGTGCGCCATGTTTGACAACATAAATCCAACCCGCGCGTTGATGTGCGCCAGGCTCGCAACAGTGGAGGATGCATGACTGTGCGAAAATATTTTCCGGCGGCGATGATCGCGCTGCTTTTCGCCTGTGGTCAGGGCAGCAGCAGCCCGCAGGGCCGCCCGCCCGGCGCGGGCGGCGGCGACGGCCCCAAGCCCGCTCCGTCTTCATCGATGCCATTCACCACCACGGAAATCGCAAGGTTCCAGGAACCCTGGGCCATGACCTTCATTCCTGACTCACCCTATCTTCTCGTCACGCAGAAGGGCGGCAAGCTCGTTCTCTTCAGGATCAGCGACCGGTCAAAGATCGAAGTCAACGGGGTCCCCGCTGTCGACTATGGCGGCCAGGGCGGCCTCGGCGACATCGTAATGGGCCCGAACCGCAACGCGGATGGAAGCCTTCCCGTCTATCTCAGCTGGGTCGAGGCGGGGCAAGGCGACACGCGAGGCGCTGTCGTCGCGCGCGCCGACCTCGTTATCGACGAGACCGGCGATGGCGCGGCGGACCTCAAGCAGTTGACTATCATCTGGCGTCAGACGCCCAAGGTGACCGGCGAGGGCCATTACTCCCACCGCATCGCCGTCTCGCCCGATGGCCGGCACATCTTCATTTCTTCCGGCGACCGGCAGAAATTTGATCCCGCACAGGATATGACCTCCAATCTCGGCAAGATCATTCGCTTGAATACCGACGGCAGCGTCCCGCAGGACAATCCATTCGCGGATCGACGAGGAACCGCCGCGCAGATCTGGTCGCTCGGCCATCGGAACGGGCTCGGCCTGGCTTTCGATGCCAAAGGGAATCTGTGGGAAAGTGAAATGGGACCCGAAGGGGGCGATGAGGTGAATCTCATCCAGCGCGGCGCCAATTATGGGTGGCCCCGCGTGTCGAACGGATCGCATTATGGCGGCGAAGACATTCCGGACCATGGGACCGGCGAAGGATTCACCGCGCCCCTGGCGTGGTGGAACCCGTCCATCTCCCCCGGCGGCATGGCCTGGTATGGCGGACGCATGTTCCCGCAATGGCACGATTCACTGCTGGTAGGGGCGCTGTCGGGTAAAGCGCTTATCCGC
>DASULD010000091.1:0-2405 GCA_036278355.1 Sphingobium sp. | reverse complement strand
CCAACGCCCGACAGTTCGAGCAGCTGCGGGGAATTGACCACGCCTCCGCACAGGATGACTTCCCCCCGGCAGGCGATCTCGCGCGTCTCGCCGTCCTTGCGAACATGCACCCCCTTCGCCCGGCCCTCCTCGATGAGGATGCCGGTCACCAGAGTGTCGGTTTCCACCTTGAGGTTCTTGCGATGCATGATCGGGTGGAGATAGGCGACCGCGCTCGACCGGCGACGCCCGCGCCGCTGGGTAGCCTGGATATAGGCAAAGCCCTCCGGATCGCCCCGATTATAGTCATTGACCAGCTTGTGTCCCGCCTGCGATGCGGCTGCGAGAACGGCATTCGAAACGGGATCGCGGGGGACGTCGGAAACCGTCAGCGGACCACCGGCGCCATGGGCGTCGTCCGCGCCCCGACATTGGTCCTCGCTGCGCCTGAACAGAGGCAGGACATCGCTCCATCCCCAGCCGGTGCAGCCAAGCTGCGACCATAGGTCGTAATCCGCCGCCTGCCCGCGCACATAGATCATGCCATTGATGGAAGAACTGCCGCCGAGCACGCGCCCGCGCGGGTACGGCGCGGATCGACCCGCATTGATCCCGCCCAGTTCCGATGTGTAGTTCCAGCTGAGCGGCGGGGCCTCCATCGTGTAGCGGTATCCAGCGGGAATGTGGATCAGGCTGTTCAGGACAAACTGCCGGGGGTTGCGGAACGGGCGATCATCGCCCCCCGCCTCGATCAACAGGACGCGGTTGCTCGCCCGCGCACTGAGGCGGTTGGCCAGGACGCAGCCCGCCGACCCCGCGCCGACTATGATATAGTCGAACTCCATGTCGTCCCCCCGTCCCTCCTGCGAAGCTGTCAGGCGGCGACCGCGCCCATCGCCTTTTCCAGGCGAAAACCTTCATAGCCGCCCTTCGCCACTGCCGCGCACCTGTTGCGGTAAGCATCGAGACCGGCGAGATAGAAGGAGTAGACGCGCGGCTTGCCGGGAATATTGGCGCCCATGGCCCAGGAATCGGCATTGGTCATCAGCGTGTAATTCGCCACCTCGCCGACATGGGCGACCCAGTCACGCTGGGCCTGTTCGGTCGCCTCGATCGAGGTGTAGCCGTTCCGGCGCATATGATCGATGCAATCGCCGACCCATTCGACGTGCTGCTCGATCGCCAAAGGCGCATTGACCATGATCGACGGGCTCTGCGCGCCGTCGATCATGAACAGGTTGGGAAAGCCGGCGATCCCGAGGCCGAGATAGGTCTGCGGACCCGAGGACCATACATCGCCGAGCGAGAGACCGTCCCTGCCGGTGATCTGCAGCTTGAGCACGGCCCCGGTCACGGCGTCGAAGCCAGTCGCCAGCACGATGTCGTCGAAGGCATGGACTTTGCCGCCAGCGACGATCCCTTCGGCGCAGAACCGTTCGAGCGGGGCCTTCCTCAGGTCCACCAGCTTCACGTGCGGCAGATTGAAGGTTTCATAGTAATTGATGTCGAGGCACGGTCGCTTGGCGCCGATCGGATATGTTTGCGAAGTCAGGACAGCGGCCGTCTCCGGATCGTTCACCTTGGCCCGGATCTTGCGCTTGACGAAATCGGCGGCAAAATCGTTCGCTTCCTGGCTGAGCAGGTTGTCACGGAAGGACTGCAGGAAGGCGAAGCCGCCCAGGGTCCAGCAGCGCTCGAACTCGGCCTCCCGCTCCTCGTCACTCACCTCAAGCGCGCTGCGCGGACTCAGCATCCAGCTCAGCCCCCCCGGAGAGGCGCGGCGCACCTCGCGGTCTCTGGCGAACTGCTCGTGCTTCTGCCGGATCTCGTCTGCCGAGAGAAGGTGGTTTTCGGCAGGCAGGCTGAAGGCCGGGGTGCGCTGGAAAACCGTCAGGCCGGCTGCTTCCTGGGCGATGACCGGGATGCACTGCACGCCCGACGAGCCGGTGCCGATGATTCCGACCCGGCGGCCGGTGAAGTCGACAGGATCCTCCGGCCAGCGGGCGGTATGGAACAGGCGCCCCTCGAATTCCTCCATGCCGGCAAAGGAGGGCGTGTTCACCGAAGTCAGCGGCCCCACCGCGAGAATGAAGTAGCTGGCGCGGAAAGTGCCGCCGCGATCGGTCTCGACCAGCCAGCTTTGCCTTTCCTCTTCGAAGGTGGCCGCCGTGGCCGTCGTCTCGAACAGGATGTCGCGGCGCAAATCCAGCGTGTCTGCGACATAGGACAAATATTTCTGGATCACGGGGCCCTTGGAATAGCGTTCCGGCCAGTCCCACCCGCGCTCGATCTCGTCCGAGAACTGATACTGGTAATCGGTCGACTCCACGTCGCAGCGCAGGCCCGGATAGCGATTCCAGTACCACGCCCCGCCCACGTCCTTACCCGCCTCGATCAGCTTGGCCGACAAGCCCTTCTCCCGCAGG
>DASULD010000090.1:0-19760 GCA_036278355.1 Sphingobium sp. | reverse complement strand
GTCCGCAACGGCGGTGGAGAGGTTAGTTATTTGAAGCAATTGGCTGCCCCCTTGGTATCAATACATTTTTGCAGAGCCTTTCTGCGGGCCGCTGCAACTTCGGGCCTAAGCACATTTTCCTCGAACTTCTGATCGAATCCGTCGAGAAAGTGCTTAGCTTTAGAAGCTCGCTCACTATCATTAAGAGAAGGATCGATAGACATTTGCTCTATGAGGGCGTGTGCAGATTCTGCCCGTGCCCCAGCACACTCCTCCCGACGCTTTTCCAAGAAGGACGGCCTTTCGGCTTTAGCATCGGGTAGACCAACAATCCTGCGAGGCTCATTAGTGCCATAAAGACAATGTACATATCCCATTGCACGCTGCGCCCGCTCTATATCAGCGTCCCTAATCCCCAAGGCGTGCAGCACAGCTTTTCTTTTTTCTGCAGACAGGGTCGGAGGCACCTCGGACGTTCCCGAGGTTTGCGAAGCTGCCAATAAAAATAGCAGAAGTGCAATCACCCCACGCTCCCCTCAAGCGAAATGCCCAGCAGCTTCTGCGCCTCGACGGCGAATTCCATCGGCAGCTGTTGGAGCACCTCGCGCGCGAAGCCGTTGACGATCAGCGCCACCGCCTGCTCCTGATCGAGTCCGCGCTGCATCGCGTAGAAAAGCTGATCGTCCGAGATCTTCGAGGTGGTCGCCTCATGCTCGATCTGCGCGCTGGGGTTCCGCACTTCGATATAGGGCACGGTGTGCGCACCGCATTGATCGCCCAGCAGCAGGCTGTCGCACTGGGTGAAGTTGCGCACACCTTCCGCGCCGGGTGCGACGCGCACAAGCCCGCGATAGGTGCCGCTGGATTTGCCCGCGCTGATCCCTTTGCTGACGATGGTGGAGCGCGAGCCCTTCCCGTTGTGGATCATCTTCGTGCCGGTGTCGGCCTGCTGATAATTGTTCGTGACGGCGACCGAATAGAACTCCCCCACGCTGTTTTCGCCATTGAGCACGCAGGAGGGATATTTCCAGGTAATGGCGCTGCCGGTTTCCACCTGCGTCCAGCTCACCTTGCTGTTCCTGCCCTGGCACAGCGCGCGCTTGGTCACGAAATTATAGATGCCGCCCTTGCCCTGCGCGTCGCCGGGATACCAGTTCTGCACGGTGCTGTACTTGATCTCGGCATCATCGAGCGCGACCAGCTCCACCACCGCCGCGTGCAGCTGATTCTCATCGCGCATCGGCGCGGTGCAGCCTTCGAGGTAGGAAACATAGCTGCCCTTGTCCGCGACGATCAGCGTCCGCTCGAACTGCCCCGTATTCTCGGCATTGATGCGGAAATAGGTGCTGAGTTCCATCGGGCATCGCACGCCCTCGGGGACATAGACGAAGGTTCCGTCGGAAAAGACCGCGCAGTTCAACGCCGCGAAATAATTGTCATGCGTGGGCACGACGCGGCCGAGCCATTTCTTCACCAGATCGGGATATTCGCGGATCGCTTCGCTGATCGAGCGGAAGATGACTCCCGCCTCCTCCAGCTCCTTGCGGAAGGTCGTGGCAACCGACACGCTGTCAAATACGGCGTCCACAGCCACTTTCCGCGCGCCCTCGACCCCCGCGAGCACCTTCTGCTCCTCGATCGGGATACCAAGCTTTTCGTAGACGCGCAGGATTTCGGGATCCACCTCATCGAGGCTGCCGAGCTTGGGCTTCTCCTTTGGCGCCGCGTAGTAATAGGCGTCCTGATAATCGATCGGCGGAATGTTGAGCTTCGCCCAGTTCGGCGCCTCCATCGTCAGCCAGTGCCGATACGCCTTCAGACGCCATTCGAGCATCCATTCCGGCTCCTCCTTCTTGGCCGAGATGAAGCGAACGGTATCTTCAGACAGGCCCTTGGGCGCGAATTCCTGCTCGATGTCCGACGACCAGCCATGCTCATAATCGGCAAGCTTGGCGGCGGCTTCGCGCGCCTCGGCATCGCGGATTTCGGAATCGATCTGAATCTCTTCGCTCATGCCCGCGTCTCCATCCTCTGCGGCTCGGCGGCCAGCCTCGCGAGCGACACGCCATCGAGCGCGCCGCGTACTGCGCGGTTGACCGCGCCCCAATGCGGCTGCGTGCGGCAGCTGCCCTCCAGCGCGCAGTCATGCTTGCCCGCATCGACGCAGGACGTCAGGGCAATAGGGCCCTCTACCGCCTCTATGATGTCGGCAAGGCTGATCGCGGCAGACGGACGCGCGAGCTTGATACCACCACCCTGCCCCCGCACCGACTTGAGAAGCGCCGCACGAGTCAGCAGGCTCACCAGCTTTTGCGCGGTCGGCGCCGGGATACCGGTTTCGGCCGCCAGTTCCGCCGCGCTCGTCCGCCGCCCGCCGCAATGGCGCGCGGCAGCGCCCATCATCACGACGGCGTAATCGGCAAGACTGGATAGCCGCACTGATGAACGCTCCTTAAACTGGATCGAATCGATCCAATTAGGCATCTGGGGGCATAGGTAACCGAAATCAAGCGTAAACTGGGGCGTTCGGGCCTGTCAGCTTATTCGGTTAAGCTTCATCAGTCCGGTGAGCGCCCGGCGCTGGACTGTCAGACGCGCGATGGCGGTGGGATCGCTCAACAGCTGGTGGGGAGTATGGCCCAGGAACTGCTTGATCTCCCGGATGAAGTGCGACTGGTCGTAGAAGCTTCCTTCATCGCACAGCTCGGTCCAGTTCTTCTTGTCGATCACGATCTGCGATGCACAACGCAGAGCGCGATATTTGCGCGCCAGCAGCTTCGGCGGAGCGCCGTAGAGGCGGTTGGTATAGCGCGCGAGCTGGCGCGCAGAAAGGCCGGTGTCGTCCACAATGTCTTCGATACGGGGCGCGTCGCTGTCGCTGAGCCAGCCGTCGATCTTGGACACAAGATCGATCATGGCGGGCGTAATCGGCGCCAGCTGCGCTTCCAGAAAGGACCAGAGCCCCTGCGCTGCCTGATCGGCGTCGACGTCTGCCGCGACGCGCAGCCGCTCCAGCTCTGTACGAAAATGCGGTCCGTGGACCTTTTCGGCATCATAAAGCTGGTCCACGCTCAGGTGGGCGCTCTCACACCCTAAAGCGAGCCAGCCCAAGGGCAAAACGGAGACGCCAAATACACGCGCGGGTTCCCGCAACCGGAATCGGGTGGCCCCCATCGTGGGCCCGAGCATACACGATTCCGGCGTCTCCGCGACTCGGCCGTCATGGAACTCATAGGTGCCGCCAGAGGAAAGCATGAAGCGAAGCTGGGGCATGTCGGCGCGCGTCATATCGCGATAAGAGGGCTCCCGCGTCGTGAACAGGTAGATGGATCCGAAGAAATAGCGCAGCTTTTCCGAGGGTTCCCAGTAACGCAAGCTGACAGGACCAACTGAGTCCACGCCGAGAGAGAAACTCTCCATGATCGCCTGCCGCCCCCTGCTACTCACAAACCTTTATTCGCGTGTGGCCGTGCACCAAATTGAGCAATCCGGGACAAGCTGGCAAGATAATTGTACGAAATCGGAACAATTCCGTGAAAAAAACCCGGCGGCATAAAGCCACCGGGTCTAAGTTGGAAAGGTCTCTCAGCCAGTTGACCAAAGAGCCCTTCGGGTCGCGGCGCCTGTTTACGCAATGGGCATCTGCGTTACTTGTATGAAATGGACATTTCGGCCCTGCGGCGTGACATCGGAAGGAAGCCCAGACCCCTTCCAAACCATCTGATCTGTTTTCCGTGATCCGGTGCATTCCGCTTGGCGCGCGGTATCACTGTTGGCATAGCGCCTGGATGCTGTACTCTCTTACCCGCCCCCTGATCTTCCGCCTGGAGGCTGAAAAGGCCCATAATCTGGCCCTTTCGGCCATGGCCTTGCTGCCCGCCGGCAAGCCTGCAGCGCCCGACCCCATGCTGCGATGCCGCATCGCGGGCATCGATTTCCCAGGGCCCGTGGGATTGGCCGCCGGGTTCGACAAGGACGGTCTTATAGCGCACAAAATGCACCATTTCGGATTTGGTTTCGCCGAAATCGGGACCCTGACTCCCCTGCCACAGAGCGGTAACCCCCGCCCCAGACTGTTCCGTCTCAGCGACGAACGCGCTGTCATCAATCGCATGGGCTTCAACAACCAAGGGCAAATCGCTGCGTCGCGGCGCATCGCGTCAATGCGGCGCGAAGGGCGAGTCATCGGGCTCAACATTGGCGCAAACAAGGATTCGACGGACCGGATCGCAGACTATGTGAGCGGCGTGCGAACAATGGCGCCACTCGCCGACTATCTGACCATCAATATTTCTTCGCCAAACACTCCCGGCCTCCGGACGCTCCAGGGGCGCGAAGCGTTGAACGAGCTGCTCCAAGCGGTAACAGCCGCTCGCAGCGTAGACGTCGCGGCGCCCATCTTCCTGAAGGTAGCGCCCGATCTGGCGCCCGCCGACATCGACGACATCGCCCGGTGCGTTATAGACCACCGTATCGATGCGTTGATCGTTTCGAACACCACGATAAGCCGCCCGCCAATGCACTCGCCGTTGGCAGGCGAAGCAGGAGGGCTTTCGGGCGCACCGTTACACGACCTGGCGCTGACAAGGCTGCGCGACTTTCGGGCCGCGCTGGGTCCGGAGCTGCCGCTGATCGGCGCGGGCGGCATAGCAACGGCGGACCAAGCCTATGCTCGCATCCGCGCCGGGGCCTCGCTGGTTCAGCTCTATAGCGCCATGGTCTTCGAGGGCCCCGGTATCGCCGCACGGATCAACAAGGGCCTGAAGGCTTTGCTGCGGCGCGATGGCCTCAGCAATATCTCTCAAGCGGTTGGCATGGATGCACCCCGCCCCTAGGATCGGCACATGAACCGCATCTTCCTCGCTTTCCTTTTCATTCTCGCATGTCCCACGGCCGCGCTGGCCGCCGGCACCGTTTCCTCTGCCGACCCGCGCGCAAGCGAAGCCGGGATGGAGATGCTGCGCAAGGGCGGCACCGCGACCGATGCGGCGATGGCGATGATGCTGGCCCTGACCGTCGTGGAACCGCAATCGAGCGGGATCGGCGGCGGCGGGTTTCTCGTCCATCATGACGCGCGGTCAGGAACGATCGACACGATCGACGGCAGGGAGACAGCCCCTGCATCCGCCACGCCGGCGCTGTTTCTCGACGCCGGGGCCGCGCCGTTGCCCTTCGGACAGGCGGTGCCGGGCGGCAGATCGGTCGGCGTCCCGGGCAACATCGCGCTCATGAAATCGGCGCACGACAAGTGGGGCAAGCTTCGCTGGGACGAGGTGTTCACGCCCGCGATCCGCCTCGCGAGGGAGGGGTTTGCCGTTACCCGGCCACTCGCACAGGCACTGGAGCGCGCTGCGCCGCTATGGGCAGACGGCTTCCCCGACGCGCGGGCCATTTACTGGATCGACGGACGCCCGGCGCGCGAAGGCGAAACGATTCATAACCCGGCGCTCGCGGACTTCCTTGTTAAAGTGGCGCAGGAAGGCCCCGATGCCTTCTATGGGCAAGGCGGGCAGGCGATAGCGGACGCGGTCACGCACGCGACGCGCAATCCTGCGCAGATGACCCCAGGAGACTTCGCGTCGTATCGGGCAAAGGAACGGCCGGCCATCTGCGGTCCCTATCGCGGATATGCCGTATGCGGCATGGGTCCACCGTCTTCCGGCGCGACGGCGGTGTTGCAGATCCTCGGAATGCTGGAGCGGTTCGACCTGAGGGCGCTGGGCAAGGACAATCCGGTAAGCTGGCACCTGATCGGCGAGGCGATGCGCCTCGCTTATGCCGATCGCGCCAAATATCTTGCCGACCGGGATTTTGTCGCGGTTCCCGTGGCGGGTCTGCTCGACCCCGCCTATATCCGGCGGCGTTCCGCGCTCATCTCAACCGAACGAGCGTTGACGGCCCACCCGGCCGGTAATCCGCCAGGGGCGCAGGCCCGTAGCCTCGCGCCGGCAAACGACGTCCCAGGCACCACCCATTTCGTGGCGATCGACGACAGCGGCAACATCGCTTCGATGACCTCGACGGTGGAGGGCCCCTTCGGAAGCCAGCTTGTCGTTCACGGCTTCGTGCTCAACAATGAGCTGACCGACTTCAATTTCGCGCCGGAAAAGGACGGAGCACCGGTCGCGAACCGCGTGGAGCCGGGCAAGCGCCCACTCTCCTCGATGGCCCCGACTATCATATATGACGCCACCGGCAAACCGGTGTTCACAGTCGGCGCGGCGGGAGGAAAGACGATCATCATGCAGGTCGCCAAGGCGATCATCGCCCATCTCGACTGGGGCCTGGACGCGCGCGGTGCTATCGGCCTCGGCCTCCTCTATTTCAACGAGGACGGGCTGCTGATGGAACGGGGCAGCAACCTCGAGGCGATGCGGCCCGCGCTGGAGGCGATGGGGCATAAAGTCGGCACACTCACGGCGGCGCTGAAGGCCAATGCCGCAGAGCGCCTGCCCGATGGCCACTGGCGCGGAGCCGCCGACCCGCGCAGCGTGGGGGTAGCCGTTACGGAATGAGGACGGTATAAGCCCCGCCGGATACTTCCGGAGAGACAATGCGCGCGTTCGAGCATTTCCCCAATCTGGTGACGATGTTTTTCACGCGGGCGGGCGAGGAAGGCGAGAAGCCCTTCCTCTGGCACAAGGACGGCGGAGCATGGCATAGCCTGAGCTGGACCGAGGTTGCGCGCCAGGTCGCCGCCTTGTCCGCTGCGCTGCGTGCCGAAGGGGTTCGTCCGGGGGACCGGGTGATGCTGGTCAGCGAGAACCGGCCCGAATTCTGCATCGCCGATCTTGCGATCATGGCCGCAGGGGCGGTCACCGTCCCGACCTACACCACCAATACGACGCGCGATCATGAGCATATCCTGGGCGACAGCGGCGCACGCGCGGTCATCGTTTCGACCGCCAGGCTCGCGAAACCCTTGATGCCAGCCGTGCTGCGGTCGAACGCCAGACTCGTGATCGGCATCGAGCCGCTGCGCATCGGCCAGGAGGGCGCCGTCGGTCTGCGGCAATGGGATACGCTGATCGCTGCTCACAGCGCCGATCCGGATGCCGACCCCAAAAAATGCGCCGCGCGGCAGACAGCGACGCGTGAGGGCCTTGCCTGTATCATCTATACCAGCGGCACCGGCGGCGCACCGCGTGGCGTGATGCAGCATCACGGCGCGATACTGCACAACGTCGAGGCGTGCGTCGAAGTAATCGCCCAGGATTTCGGTTGGGCCGAGGAAGCGTTTCTGTCCTTCCTGCCGCTGTCCCACGCCTATGAACACAGCGCGGGGCAGTTTTTCCCGATCGGCCTGGCCGCGCAGATTTATTACGCTGAGGGCCTGGATCGGCTCGCCGCCAATATTGAGGAAGTTCGCCCGACGATCATGGTCGTGGTGCCACGCCTGTTCGAAGTTTTGCGCACACGCGTGCTGAAGGCCGTGGAGAAGCAGGGACGGCTGCCTTCGATACTGCTCGACCAGGCGCTGCGGCTCGGCGGTAAAGAGGCATCGGGCAAGCGGCTCGCGCCGTGGGACTGGCCAGTCAAGGCGGTGGTAAACCGCACGATCCGCCCGAAGGTGCAGGCGCGTTTCGGCGGACGCATCAAGGCGCTGGTGTCCGGCGGCGCGCCGCTCAACCCAGAGGTCGGCAACTTTTTCCACGCGCTCGGCCTCACGCTGCTGCAAGGCTATGGCCAGACCGAGGCAGCCCCGGTCATCAGCGTCACCCGCCCGGCAACGGGCCTCAAGATGGATACGGTCGGCACGCCGCTCAAGAACACAGAGGTCCGGCTTGCCGAGGACGGTGAGATACTCGTTCGCGGGGAACTTGTGATGCACGGCTACTGGAACAATCCGGAGGAGACCGAGCGGGTTCTGAAGGACGGATGGCTGCACACCGGCGATATCGGCGAGTTCGATCAGCGAGGCCTCCTGAAGATCACCGATCGCAAGAAGGACCTGATCGTCAACGACAAGGGCGACAATGTCTCGCCGCAGAAGATCGAAGGGATGCTGACCCTGCAGGAGGAGATTGCCCAGGCGATGGTGAGCGGCGACCGGCGCCCTTATCTCGTCGGCGTGGTCGTTCCCGATGCGGATTGGCTGGCGCAATGGGCAGGGAGCAAAGGCAACGGCGCGGCTTCGCTCGAAGCGTTGAAGAACGATGCCGACGTGCATGCGGCGCTAAGGGCCGCCGTGGACCGGGTTAACGCCGATCTGTCGGTGACCGAAAAGCTGCGCAGGTTCATCGTCGCCGATGGGCCGTTTACGATCGAGAACAAGATGCTGACGCCGTCGATGAAAATACGACGCCATGTGATCCGCGAGACTTATGGAGAAAGGCTCGATGCGCTGTATCGGGGGTGATGCACCGGCCGTCCGCAAAGCATGTTTCAGAATCGCAGCCTGATCTTCGCGACACGCGGGGAGAACATGTCAGGCCGCTTACGCCCGTGAAGCGCTGAGTTCGAGACCGGCCGGATCGTGCAACGCACGCGCAAGCGCCTCATGCCATTCGCCGATCAGCCTTCGCCGGACGCCCGGCGCCATTGCCGGACCAAACTGCGTTGTATCTTCGCGCAAGGCATCGGCACTGGCCATGTCGGGCCATAGCCCGATACCATGCCCTGCCAGCAGCGCAGCACCCCGCGCCGTCGTCTCCAGCATTGCGGGCCGGATGATCCGGCAGTCGAGCAGGGACGCCAGAAAACCGCAGAGCCAGTCGTTCGCCGACATGCCGCCATCCACGCGCAAAACCTCAACACCCGCGCCGTCGCTGCGCATGGCCTCGATCAGATCATGGGTCTGGTATGCCACGGATTCGAGAGCCGCACGGGCGAGATGCGCGGCGCCGGTGCCAAGCGTCATGCCGCTCAGCAAAGCGCGTGCGTCGGGGCGCCAGTGGGGCGCGCCCAGACCCGCAAAGGCGGGAACCAGATAGACGCCACCATTATCCTCCACCGCCCCGGCCATTTCCTGCGTCTGGGCGGCCTCCGTGATAAGGCCGAGCCCGTCGCGCAGCCACTTCACAGCCGCACCCGCGACAAAGATCGCCCCTTCCAGCGCGTACGTGGAGCGGCCATTCAGACGATAGGCTACAGTCGTGAGCAAGCGATGCCTGGACGCGACGGCATCATCGCCAGTGTTGAGCAACATGAAGCATCCCGTGCCATAAGTCGCCTTTGCTTCCCCCCTGCCGAAGCATCCCTGACCGATGAGCGCCGCCTGCTGATCGCCCGCTACCCCCGCTATCGTGATCGCGCCACCGAACAGGTTTGGGTCGGTTTCGCCGAATATTCCGGCGCTGTCGCGTACCTCGGGCAGCACGTCCATCGGTACACCAAACAGGGCGCACAGATCCGAACACCACTCACCGCGCCGGATGTCGTACAACATGGTCCGGGACGCGTTCGTCGCGTCGACGGCATGAACCCTCCCGCCCGTCAGGCGCCACAGGAGGAAGGAATCAATCGTCCCGAATGCGAGGCGGCCCTCTCGCGCCATGGTCCGCGCGCCTTCGACCGTTTCCAGTAACCAGCCGATCTTGGTCGCGGAGAAATAGGGATCGAGCAGCAGGCCCGTCCGATCGCGGATCATGTCCTCATGCCCGGCCTCCCGCAACGCCCGGCACATCGCTTCGCCGCGCCGGTCCTGCCAGACGATCGCGTTATGAATCGGCCTGCCGCTCTCCCGATCCCAAACGAGCGTCGTTTCCCGCTGATTGGTTATCCCGATTGCACCTATGTCCCGGGTCCCGAGACCGGATTGTTTCAGGACCTGGCGGACCGCCGTCACGGTGTCCCGCCAGATCTCCTCCGGATCATGTTCCACCTGTCCTGGCGCGGGGTAGTGCTGGGGCAGTTCCATTTGCGCGCTCGCGACCGGTCGGGCGCCGTTGTCGAACAGGATCGCGCGGGTGGACGTGGTGCCCTGATCGATTGCAATGATATGCATGCGCCCGGGTCCTACCCCCCCCCGCCCTCAGGCTGGAATGTCGATGCGATAGCCGGTGCCGGGGCCTTCCAGTTCCTGCATGGTTGCGCGGATGCGTCCGACCATCATCTGGACGAGCTTTGTTCCCAGCCCCTGCTCCCGCCCAGACCCATCGGCTGGCTGGGTAACCGTCTTGCCGCACCCGTTATCGGCCACGACGAGGACGAGCATATCCTGCTCGCGATGGAGCATCACGTTGATCTGGCCTTGCTTGTCAGGGAATGCATATTTGATCGCGTTGGTGACCAGCTCATTGACGATGAGGCCGAGGTAGAGCGCCCGGTCGCTATCGATACCACAATCGCCGACGTCACATGTCAAATCCACGCCTTCGGGACATAGGCTGTCGCTGAGATGCCGGCACACGGTGCCGAGATAGGGCTGTAGCGCCACGTGGCTCAGGTCGGTGCCGCTGCGGGCGATATTGGTGTTCATGCTGGCGACGATGCCGATACGCGCGGCCGCCGCCGCCAGTTCCCGCTTCGCTTCATCGCTGGTGACCCTCTGCGCCTTCAGGTAGAGCACGCTCTGGATCATCTGCAGGTTGTTGCGGGTGCGGTGGTCGAGTTCCCGCATGGCAAGCTGGGACGTCGCAACCCGAGCTGCTGCCGAGGCGGCACTGTGCTGTACGGCGGCTCTGTAAGCCGACAACGCCCCCAGCAGGACCAGCTCCGACAACGTGCTGAGCAACAGCCCAAGCCCGTCAGCCTGACTCGCGAGGCGAAAGCTGAACTGAACGGGCACTACCGCATACCAGGTTAGCGCCTGCGCCCCTACGAGTGTCAGCAATCCGGCGCGCGGACCCGCTATCATGACCGCGCCCGCAATCGCCGGAAAAATGAACATGTAAGGGACGACGCCCGGCATGGCGCGATCGATGAACAGCCGCAGTACCGTTGCCACGCCGATCATCAGGGCGGCAACCGAGACGGCGGCGAGCCACCCGTGAGCGCCAGCTCCCCGGCTCAAGCCCAGAGAGCGCAGCCCTGCGCCAATCGCTGAACTTAGAGCCAATGACGCCGACTGCGGCGCCCGTCCCTCTGCCCCGGACGGAGATGTCAAGACGTTCACAATCCCCCCTGCAAATCAGCCCGCGTGGGATTTGTCCATCATATAAGGGAGTTGCAAGGCAGAGTCCCGCGATTTCTGATTAATGTTCAGTCCTTCGCAAGCGTCGGGTCGTCGCACTCTTGCGCGTCGCTGAGCGGAAACTCGACCCAGAACGTCGTCCCCACACCCGTTTCGCTATCGAACCCGATCACTCCGTCCATCGCCTCTACCAGCTGCCGCGTGATGTGGAGACCAAGTCCGGTGCCGTTGCGGGACCTGGCTACCGACGAATCGGCCTGAGCGAAGCGTCCGAAAATACGGCCGCGAAATTCCTCCGGTATGCCCGGTCCGTGGTCGGCCACGCAAATGCGAATCTTTCCGTCACCCACCTCGTGTGTAAGTACATCCACGATCCCCCCATCGCGCGAAAATTTGACCGCGTTGGAAATGAGGTTGGACATCACCTGGACGAACCGGTTTTTGTCCACGAAAATCGCGCCGCGGCCGGGTGTCGTGCCGCGCGCGATACCGATGCCGAATTTCTGGGCATAAGGGGTGGTGGTTTTTATGCATTGATCGATCAGGCTTGCAACGTCATGCGCCTTACGGTCGAATCGCATCGCCCCCGCAGCGATCCTGTCGATATCCAGTATCTCGTCGATCAGGGCAACAAGACGCTCGCAGTTTTCTGCCGCCATATCGATGAGACCGCGGCCTGCCTCGCTGAGTTTTCCCGCGAAAGGCTGTCCCAGAAGGCCCAGAGACCCGCGTATCGAGGTGAGCGGCGTACGCAATTCGTGGCTGACGGTGGAGATGAACTCGCTCTTCATCCGGTCTATCCGTCGCGACTCCGTGAGATCCTGCATCTGGATCACCATATGTTTCGGCGTGCCGTCACGGTGCCGCGCCACGGAAACCGACTGGAGGACGGTGATCACCTCTCCATCGCGGTGCAGGAACCGTTTTTCATATTGTCGCACGCCCTGCTTTTCGGTCCACATGCTGAGCAGTTGTTCGGCGTCGCATGCACGGTCGTCGGGATGTGTGACGGAGGCGATGTCGTTGGCAAGGAGGTCCTCTTCGGCATGACCCAGAAGGTTGCACAGCGCCCGGTTGACCTTCAGCCACCGGCCTTCGGGCGACGCCAGCGCCATAGGGTTGACGGCGTTTTCGATTGCTTCGCGAAAGGTCTGCTCGCTGGCGGCCAACGCCTGCTGCTGCGTTCTCAGGGTCGTGATATCGTGAATCACGCCCACCAGCCGCTTGCGGTCCTCAAGGTCGCGAAACACCCCTTTCTTGGTGATAAGGATTAGTTCCTCACCGGTCACATGGGGCACGGTTTCCTCGGCTTCTGCAACGCCCTCCTCGGCCAGGAGCTTTCGCTCCGCATCGTGCCAGCTCTTAACCAGCGCCGGCGGATAGAAGTCACCGGCAGTCCGGTTAAGATAGCGTTCCGGCGGCCCGGCCATGAACTCCCAGAATGCGGCGTTGCCATCGACCCAGCGATGATCCTCGTCCTTCATGAAGATGGGATCCGGGCTATGATCGAGCATCTGGCGCAGATAGCGTTGCGATGCGTCGGCCCGGCGCGCGTTCGCGGCGCTCTCCACCGCGAGGAGGATCGCGTGATGCAGCCGGTCGGCAAGATCCGGCGCCTTGGCGAGATAATCATTCGCGCCTTGTTTGAGCGCACTGACGGCCAGGTCGATGTCGCCCCGACCGGTCAGCATCACGACGGCGAGATGGGGATGATCCGACCGGATCAATCGCAGCACTTCCAACCCGTTCATGCCGGGCAGAGAATAATCGAGCAACACGCAGTCGAACGGGCGCTCGCCGACACGTGTCAGGCCATCGGGGCCATCCACCGCCTCCGCCGTGTTGTACCGGCCGTCAGGTACCCTGCCAAGCGCGCGGCAGTAATATTCGCGATCATCGGCGCTATCATCGACGATCAGGACTTCGCAGGGATGAGGGAGCAAGACCATTACAACGCGGCCGGCTTGCCAGGCAGCAGAGCGATGCCGAACCAGTAGTCCTTCATCGTCCGGATCGCCGCCGCGAGGCCGGCGAAACTTACCGGCTTCTGGATGTAGGTGCTCGCCCCCATGTCATAGCATCGGGAGATGTCGCGCTCGTCGGCCGAGGTCGTGAGGATGATGACCGGCATGCGGCGCAATTGCAGCTCCGCCTTGATAACGCGCAGCACCTCGCGACCGTCTATCCCCGGCATGTTGAGATCAAGAAGGACAAGGCCCGGCAGGGACCCGCCCTTGTCGGGGTCACCCGCTTGCATCAGGTAGTCGAGTGCCTCTCGCCCGTTTCGGCACCAGTGGACCGGATTCAGAAAGTGGTTTTCCCGCAATGAGCGCAAGGTCGCTTCATAATCGTCCGAATTGTCTTCGACGAGCAATATGGATGGTAGTTCAGACATTGGATCACTCCGGCTGCTGAAGGCTGAAGAAGAAGGTGGTGCCTGCGCCTGGCGCGGACTCGAGCCAGATCGCACCGCCATGGCGCTCCACTATTTTCCGCACGAATGTCAGGCCGACGCCGGTTCCCTTCCTGTCGTCGTCCTCGCTGTTCAGTCGCTTGAAGATGCGGAAAATCTCTTCGTGAAAGCGCGAATCGATGCCGATCCCGTTGTCGCGCACATGGAAGACGGGTGCTACGGCACCAGGTTTCCAGCCGATCTCAATCCTCTTCTCGGCGTTGTCGTTGTATTTCACGGCATTGGAGATGAGGTTGCGGAACAATTCGGTGATACGCGGCCGGTCGCACACGATTGTCGGCAGCGGTTCGGGAACCTGGATGAACACCTCGCCCTCATGCGGGGTCGCCTCGATCACCTCCGCGATCTCCGTGATCACCTCGTTGAGATCGGTAGCCTGGATAGCCAGCTCCTGCCGTCCCAGGCGTGAGAAATAGAGGAGATCGTTGACCAGTTGCTCCAGCCGTTCGGCAAGGAAGATGATGCGATCGATACGGCGGGTAGCGTCCTCATCAAGACGGTCGGCCATGTCCTCCTTCAGGAAGGACGCATTGTTGCTGAGGCCGCGCAACGGCTCCTTGAGGTCGTGGGATGCGATATAGGCGAACTCGTCCAGCGCCTGGTTACTCTTCTGGAGCGCGGCGATGTATTCATCGATCTTGCGCTCATTGTCCTTCCGTTCGCTGATGTCGCGTATCGTCCCGACGAAACTGTGCCTTCCCTCGACGCGCATCTCGTTGACGCCCAGTTCCATTGGGAAGATGGTGCCGTCCTTGCGCTTTCCCGCAACCTCGCGGCCGATGCCGATGACCTTGCGTTCACCTGTCCCGATATAGTTGGAGAGGTAGCTGTCGTGCTCGCGATGGTACGGCTCGGGCATCAGCATCCGGACATTCCGGCCCAGGACCTCGGCAGGCGTATAGCCGAAAATACGCGAAGCGGCGGGATTGAAGCATTGAATGGTGCCCCGCGCGTCGATCACGATCACCCCGTCAAGCACCGTGCGGAGAATCGCGAGTTCCATTTCGCTTTGCTGGAGAATCTCGAGGGCGACGATTTCTTCGGAACTTGAATCCCCACCGTTACGGGCAGTGGCGGGATGGATCATGTCGTTCACCTGGCTGTCTCCTTGCGGCTCACGGGTGACGGCTGCGCCTGCGAGGCCCGGTAGCCGTCGCCCACAGTCATTATAGAAAATTTTTTCAAAGCCGCTTTTTGCCGGGATCCCGTTGGTTAACCTGCACCCGCAGGGGGACGACAAACGACCCTTCATCCAGGGCGGGCGGGAGGAAAGCGTGGTCAAAGGTTGAGGGATGGTAAAGGCCGGATTTACCTTTCATCCGGCGGTTCGTGCGGTCTCCGTTTCGCCTCGCCGGGGGCAGCCCCCGGACGTTTTGACGGCGTCCGCTTTCTTCCTATGCTTGCTGTAGAACAGCGCCAAGGGAGCATATGGACCGAACACTGAAACATATTGCCTGTATCGACGACGATGAGGACATCCTGTTCGTAGTGAGATTATGCCTTGAACAGATGGGCGGATTCCGCGTCACCTGTTTCGGCAGCCCGCAGGACGCCCTCGATCACATCTGCCGCGATGTTCCGGACCTGATCCTGCTCGACGTGATGATGCCGGGGATGGACGGACTGCGTGCGCTCAAATGCCTGCGCGCGCATGTCACCCTGCATAATGTACCGATCGCGTTTATGTCCGCGCGAGTGCAGCCGGAGGAAATTGCCGATTACCGCGCGCGCGGCGCCAACGGCGTGATCCCCAAGCCGTTCGATCCCGACGGTCTCTCCAAGGAAGTTCGGGCCATCTGGTCGGAATTTCACCGCGCACATGCCTGATGGAGTAAACACAATGAATGCCCTGACATTACTTTCGATGGATGCCGTCCGTTCGAAATATCTGCGAAATCTTGCTAGCCAGCGACAGGATATACTGCGCCTGTCCTCCGCTTGTGCCAATGGGCCCGATTCCGAGGACCTGGCACGGCTCAGCGCATTCGCGCACAAGCTTGCGGGCACCGGCAAGATCTACGGATTTCCGGAGATCAGCGAGGCCGGATACGCCCTGGAAAATGCGCTGCGCAACGAGGAGAACACACCGGCCGAAATCGTGCGCCAAACGCGATATCTGCTCAATGTCATGGAACGCGCCATCCGGTCGGCCAAGGGAAGGCGCGCCCGAGCGGAACCTGTTGAGGACCGCGAAGAAAGCCGGGTCCGCTATTCGGCCACCGCCGATACCACTGCCGTTTCGGGCAGGCCCGTCGTGCTGGTCATCGACGATGATGAGGGGATTACCGACCTGGTCCACTCCCTGTTCGGGGAGGTAGCAACCGTGATCAGCCGTCCGGACGTGCCGGGGGGGCTTGCTGCGGCCATGGAGATCAACCCGCATTTGATCCTGCTCGACGAACAGATGCCGGACGCCTCCGGCCTGGACCTGCTGGAGCAGCTGCGGGAGCTGCCCGCCACGTCCAACGTGCCCATCATTATGATGTCGGCGAATGATTCCCTCACCAGCATCATGCAGGCTCTCGTCAGTGGGGCGACGGATTATGTGATCAAACCGTTCGAGCCTACGACGCTGCTCACCCGAAGCATGGAACTGCTGAAAACCTATCGTACGCGCATACTGATCGTCGACGATGACGAGGCAATCCGCGAACTACTGACGTTCCGCCTCGCCAACGCCGGTTGTCAGGTCGTCGCGGTGGGGGACTGCGACGAGGCGTGGGAACGTCTTGAAGAAGAGGATTTCTCTCTCGTGCTGCTGGACCGGATGATGCCGGATGCCGACGGCGCGGCGCTGCTCCGCAGGATGCAGGGCTGGGACGGCACGGCCCGTATCCCTGTGATATTCCTGACAGCCCGGCGCAGCGCGGCTGACATCGTTGACGGGCTGCTCACCGGCGCTACCGACTACATCACCAAGCCGTTCAATCCGGATGACGTGGTGAAGCGCTGTCTAGATCTCGTGAAGGCGAAAAAACACTGAGGCGGGCGTGCCACAGAGGCATTTCAGGCGCCAAAGGGATGTCAACTCTCGCTGAAAATGCTCTACGAGAGTGGCATGACTCGCCGTATCGATCCGTTTCACGCCATTGCGATAAGCCGCCGGGCCCATGAACTGAAACAGCAGGGCCGCTCCGTCATCCATATGGAGTTCGGCCAGCCTTCGACGGGCGCGCCTGCCGCGGCCATCGCGCGCGCCCATCAGGTGCTGGACAGCGATCCGATGGGTTACTGGGAAAATGAGGCCCTGAAGCACCGGATTGCCCGCTATTACGCGGAACGTCACCGTGCCAGGGTCTCTCCCGAGCGCATCTTCCTCACCTGCGGCGCGTCCCCCGCGCTGGTTCTCGCGCTGACAGGCCTGTTTGCGCCGGGCGCCCGCATCGCCTTTGCGCGACCCGGCTATGTCGCCTATCGCAACGTCACACGCGGCCTTCATATGGAGCCGGTCGAAATCGCGTGCGGGCCAGACACGCGGTTCCAGCTGTCGGCGCACGCGCTGGCGGCGCTCGACCCCGCGCCCGACGGAGTGATCCTTTCGAGCCCCGCCAATCCCACCGGCTCCATCATAGCGCCCGAGGAGTTGCACGCCATCGCGGGCATCTGCCGGGATCGCGGCATCCGCATCATCTCCGACGAAATCTACCACGGGCTGAGCTATGTCGGCCCGCTACCCTCGGCGCTCGAATTCGACGCCGAAGCGGTCATCGTCAACAGCTTTTCCAAATATTACAGCATGGCCGGCTGGCGGCTGGGCTGGCTGGTGGTGCCGGACGACCTCGTTTCCACAACGCGCGCGCTGATGGGCAATCTGTTCCTGACGCCGCCGTCGCTGGCCCAGCATGCGGGCTTGGTCGCGTTTGATTGCGCGCAGGAGCTGGAGGGCCACATCGCGACCTACCGCCGCAATCGCCACCTGCTGCTCGATGCGTTGCCACGCCTTGGCCTGGGCCGCATCGCGCCTCCCGACGGCGCATTCTACATCTACGCCGACGTGCGCCACCTGACGGACGACAGCCTGTCCTTTTGCGCCGCCTTGCTGGAGGACACCGGCGTCGCGACGGCACCGGGGATAGACTTTGACCCTGTGGACGGGCGCGGTTTCATGCGGATCAGCTTCGCCGTCTCCACCGCGGAAGTGGAGGATGCCCTGGCGCGCATGACCCCCTGGTTCGCGGCCCGTATGAGCCGGACCGCCGATTAAAATTTCAACATCGTTCATCAATCGGCACTTGCGGGCGAGACTGATGCTCGCCCGCTGGCTTACTTAACCGATAGAGCGATTATTCCGCCGCAGCTGCGCCGTTGTCCGCCACAGCCGCGTTCGTCGCGTTGGTTGCCGCGTCGGCCGCGTTCGCACCGGCGCCGTCGGCTTCTGCCGGAGCGTCGGCAGCAGGCAGCGGCAGGTTAGAACCCTGGGTGTTCAGATAGGCGATCAGGTTGGCGCGATCCTCGGGATTGCCCAGACCCGCGAAGGTCATCTTTGTGCCGGGCGCAAAATCGCGCGGGCTTTTAAGCCATTTGTCCATCGCATCGAACGTCCAGGCGCCACCGACTTTCTTCAATGCGTCAGAGAAAGCGAAGCCCCCCTTACCGTGACCAATCGCCTCGCCCATCGTCGCATAAAGATTCGGGCCGATCCCATTGGCCCCGCCCTGGTTTACGGTGTGGCACGCAGCGCACTTGGCGAACACCTTTTCGCCCAGCGCCGGATCAGCCTTTGCAAGCAGTGTATTGAGCGACGGGCCGGCTCCGGCGCCACCCTCGCCTTCCTCTTCCACGCCCTCGATCACATAGCCCATCTGCTCGGGCCGTTCGGTGTGGAACAGCTTCTGCGACACGATGGCCCCGCCAAGCGCAATGATTCCCGCGAACAGCGTCCAGCCCGCAATTGTATTGAAACGATCGTCCATGCGCCCGCAATCCTTTTCGAACCCCTGCGGCCGCCCCGAATCGATGACCGCCAAATCTTCCACTGGAAAGCGCCAGCGCAGGCGCCGCTCCCTGTGTCCGGGCTGCCATAATGAGGTGAGCGCTCCTGTGCAAGGGTGCTTGCACCCGCCAACAACTGCGCCTAAGCGCGCGTGGACGCAGGACATTACAATGGAAACTTATCCCCTTCCCGCCCGCCGGCTCGCCCAGGATATGAGCGCGGCAGCCATGGCCGAACCGGCGCGCGCGATCGCGTTTCAGGGGGCTCCGGGCGCCAATTCGCACCTGGCCGCGCTCGGCTTTAGCCCGGATTGCCTTCCGTTGCCCTGCTTCTCGTTCGAGGATGCGCTCGACACCGTGCGGGAAGGTCATGCGGGCCGAGCCATCATTCCGATCGAGAACTCGCTGCACGGGCGTGTCGCGGACATGCACTTCCTGCTGCCCGAATCCGGCCTGTCGATTGTCGACGAGTATTTTCTGCCCGTCCGGTATCAACTGCTGGCGCCGGACGACTCTCCGATACGCGAGGTGCTTAGCCATGTGCAGGCGCTGGGGCAGTGCCGGAAATATCTGCGCGAGCACGGCATCCGCCCCATGGCGTATGCCGACACCGCTGGGGCCGCAGCATTGATTGCCGAAACGCGCGAGCCCGGCGTCGGGGCGCTGGCTCCGGCCCTGGCTGGGGAGCTATACAACCTGAACATCGTAGCGCGGGATGTCGAGGACAGCCACGACAACACGACCCGGTTTGTCGTGCTCTCTCGCGACGCTGTCACGCCGGCGCCGGGCACCCCCGTCATGACGACGCTCCTGTTCGAAGTGAAGAACATACCCGCCGCCCTGTACAAGGCGCTGGGCGGCTTCGCGACCAATGGTGTCAACATGACCAAGCTCGAAAGCTATCAGCGCGGAGCAAGCTTTTCCGCCACCGAATTTTACGCCGATATAGAGGGGATGCCCGGCGATCCGGCGGTGGACCGCGCCCTCGACGAACTGCGCTTTCATACCAAATGGGTGCGCGTGCTGGGGACTTATTCCCAGGCGCGACCCCGTGCGACGGCCTGACCGGGGGCAGAACGCGGGGACCCTGCCATGTCGCTGACAATCCGCGGCGGAACCGTACAACCGGCGTTGCCAACCCCGCTTCGCGCCGTTATAGCCCGTCGCTCGGCGGCCCGCCGCGTTCTCAACGCGGCGCAAAACCGGTGCGGAGACGTGGGTGAGTGGCTGAAACCAACGGTTTGCTAAACCGTCGTACGGGTTGATTCCGTACCGAGGGTTCGAATCCCTCCGTCTCCGCCA
>DASULD010000089.1:0-22516 GCA_036278355.1 Sphingobium sp. | reverse complement strand
TGGTCTCATCCGGAAGGTGACGCCAGTTGACGCATTGTCCGGGCTCGCCGTCGAGACGATGCTTCTTGGTCCGGTGGCCCTGGCTTATCTCGTCGTCCTGGGTCCAGATGCCGGTCTCGGCAGCGATTCCTCCCCTGGCCTCTGGGGGCTTGTCGCACTTTCCGGTGTCATCACCTCTGTTCCCTTGCTGTTGTTCGGCTATGCCGCCCGCCGGCTGTCGCTGGCCGCCGTTGGCCTGCTGCAATACATCGCCCCGTCGATGCAGTTCCTGCTCGGCCTGATCGTCTACAATGAGCCGCTCGACCCGATGCGACTCGCAAGCTTCGTCATCATCTGGGCCGGGCTTGCGGTGTTCGCCCATGACGCCGTGCGAACCGCCCGCGCAGCGCGCGAGGGCGCTTGAGCGCCGACAATAACGCTCATGTGCCGAGCGTTTCGTTCAGCAGCGCCTTTGCTTCCTCGCCTTCCCAGTCGAGCGCGCCGATCACCCGGGCCACCTCCTTCCCTTCGGCGCTATAGAGCACGCTCGTCGGCAGCACGCTTGTGCCATAACCGAAGCCGAACGCATTTTCGGGGTCCAGCCACGGCTTGATGTGCCTGAAGCCTTTGGCCTGGAAGAAGGGCAGCACCTTTTCGGCGCCCAGGCTGTCCTGCGAGATGGTGACAACGGCAAGGCCCCCCTTCGCATGGGCGCCCGCGATACGGTCAAGCTGCGGCATTTCAGCCACGCAGGGCGCGCACCATGTTGCCCACAGATTTACGAGGATCGGTCGGCCCGAAAAGCGGCCGAGAGTCAGTTTCTGTCCCTTTTCGTCGGTAAAAGCATAGTCAGGCAGCGCCTGACCGGCCTTGGACCTGTCAACGACATAGGATTTGCCGTTCTGAGCGCTGGTCGATGGCGAAACTTCCCCGCTTGTTGCCCGCGCTGGCGCCGCTTCATTTTCTTGCCCGGACGGCGCGGATTGCCTATCGCATGCGCCAAGTGCGGCCGCGAACAGGAGCAGGGATATCGTCGACCGGGAAGAAAAAGACATGACGGCTGGCTCCAACAGCATGTGGGGCGGACGCTTTGCGGGCGGCCCCGCATCGGTCATGCGCGAGATAAAC
This sequence comes from Sphingobium sp., assembly GCA_036278355.1. Classification (GTDB taxonomy): domain Bacteria; phylum Pseudomonadota; class Alphaproteobacteria; order Sphingomonadales; family Sphingomonadaceae; genus Sphingobium. Next base: position 21,409 of record DASULD010000089.1, on the reverse strand, counting down.
GCCTCAATTCCCTTCGACAAGCGGCTATGGCGGCAGGACATTGCCGGATCGAAGGCGCATGTCGCCATGCTCGCGGCGCGCGGCATCGTCGATGGCGAGGACGCGCAGGCGATTACAGAGGGTCTCACGCGGATCGCGGAGGAATATGAACGCGACGGCGTTCCCGTGGACATGGCGCTTGAGGATATCCACATGGCCACCGAGTCGCGCCTTGCGGAGCTGATCGGTCCGGCGGCGGGCAGGCTGCACACGGCACGTTCGCGCAACGACCAGGTGGCGACCGACTTTCGCCTGTGGGTGCGCGACGCGATCGACGAGGTGGATGCCGCGCTCCGGGCGCTTCAGGCCGCGCTGGTCGGAAGGGCCGAAGAGCATGTGGGAAGCGTGATGCCGGGATTCACGCACCTCCAGAGCGCGCAGCCGGTGACGCTGGGCCACCATTTGATGGCGTATTACGAAATGCTGCGGCGTGATCGGTCCCGCTTTGCCGACGCGCGCGCACGAATGAACGAATGCCCGCTAGGCAGTGCGGCGCTCGCGGGCACGGGGTTTCCAGTCGATCGGCACATGACCGCGCGTGCGCTCGGCTTCGACGCACCGACCGGCAACAGCCTTGACGCGGTTTCCGACCGTGACTTCGCGCTCGATTACCTGATGGCTGCTACCCAATGCGCGCTGCACCTGTCGCGCCTTGCCGAGGAGTTCATCATCTGGGCGAGCCAGCCGTTCGGCTTCATTTCCCTGCCCGACGCTTATTCGACCGGCAGCTCGATCATGCCGCAAAAGCGCAACCCCGACGCCGCCGAGCTGGTGCGGGGTCATGCCGGACGGATCATGGGCTGTATGACGGCGCTGTGCGTAACGATGAAGGGCCTGCCGCTTGCCTACTCAAAGGACATGCAGGACGACAAACCCCCGGTGTTCGAGGCGCATGACTTGCTCGGCCTGTGCCTTGCCGCGATGACCGGCATGGTCGAAACCGTGCATTTCCGCACCGACCGGATGCACGCGCTCGCCACAAGCGGCTTTTCGACCGCCACTGACCTTGCCGACTGGCTGGTGCGGGAGGCGGACGTCCCGTTCCGCGAGGCGCACCACATAACCGGACGTGCGGTCAAGCTTGCGGAAGAGCGGAGTGCCCCGCTCGCCGAGCTGCCGCTGGCCGACTTGCAGGCCATCGATGACCGCATCAGCGCGGGAGTCCATGACGTGCTGTCGGTCGAGGCATCGGTGGCGAGCCGCACCAGTTTTGGCGGCACTGCGCCCGATCAGGTGCGTGCGCGCATCGCGGCGGCGCAGGCGGCGCTGAAGGGGGTGGGGACATGAGTTGGCACGCACGGAGTGCTTTCCAGGGCATGTTGGTCCTGTGCGCCCTGGCTGGGCTGGCGGGATGCGGGTCCCGCACGCCGCTTCAGCGTCCGGCGGGTGTGGAGCCGGTCCCGGCGGCGCGAGGGGAAGAGCAGCCCCCGGCGTCTGCGGAACTGATGGAGCCGGGCGTGCAGGCGCTCCCGGATCGCAGCGCCGAGCCGCTGAAGCGATCCGATGAGCGGACGGTGGACCCGTTCGACCTCCCTCCGTCCTGACCTGAGGAACGTTTCGTCGTGGATCATTTCACCTATCGGCACGGATTGCTGCACGCCGAGGATGTGCCGATGACGGCCATCGCGGAGGCGGTCGGCACGCCGGTCTACATCTATTCCCGCGCAACTCTGGAACGGCACGCGCGCGTGTTCCGGGAGGCGCTTTCCGGCCTGCCCCGCACCCATATCGCCTTCGCGATCAAGGCCAACCCCAATCTTGCGGTACTCAAGGTGCTCGCGCGACAGGGGTTCGGCGCGGATGTTGTCTCGGGCGGAGAGGTCGCGCGCGCGCTCGCGGCCGGGATGAACGCGCAGGACATCGTATTTTCCGGGGTCGGCAAGACGCGCGCCGAGATCCAGTATGCCCTCGACGCGAATGTGGGCCAGTTCAATATCGAACTGGAGGAGGAAGGCACCGTCCTCGCCGGGCTGGCCGACGCGGCAGGAAATACTGCCTCGGCTGTCCTGCGCGTCAACCCGGATGTGGACGCCGGCACCCATGCGAAAATTTCGACCGGCAAGTCCGAAAACAAGTTCGGTGTGGCGATCAGCGATGCAAAGGCGATCTTTTCCCGCCTGTCGGGCCTCCCCGGCCTCAACCTGCGAGGGGTGGCCTGCCATATCGGCAGCCAGCTGTTCGACCTTGCGCCGCTCGAGGCCGCCTACCGGCGGATCGGCGAACTCGTAACCGAGTTGCGGGCTGCGGGATATGTGATCGACCGCGTGGACCTGGGCGGCGGCCTTGGCGTGCCGTACGAACGGGATAAAGTACCGCCGAACCCCGCCGATTATGGCGCCATGGTGGAGCGTGTGACGCGCGGCTGGGACGTGACGCTGATGTTCGAGCCCGGACGCGTCATTGTCGGCAATGCGGGTGTGCTTCTGACCCGCGTCATCTGGGTGAAACCCGGCATGGTTCGTCCTTATGTGATTGTAGACGCCGCGATGAACGACCTTGCCCGGCCCGCAATGTACGACGCCTGGCATGATTTCGAGGCCGTCCGCCCGTCCGGTGAGAATATGGTTGCGAACATTGCCGGCCCTGTGTGCGAGACCGGCGACACGTTCGCCATGGGACGGACGATCGATGCGGTGAAGTCCGGTGATCTCGCCGTGTTTCGGACCGCCGGTGCTTATGGCGCGACGATGGCCAGCACCTACAACAGCCGCGCACTGGTGCCTGAGGTTATGGTGGACGGGGACCGATTTGCCGTAGTCGCGGAACGGATACTCCCCGAAACGATCATCGCGGCGGAGCATGTGCCCGATTGGCTTGAAAGCTGACCCGTGATGCATAGCCTGCCGATCTTCGTGAAGCTTGAAGGCAGGCCTGTCATTCTGGTGGGAGAAGGCGAGGTCGCGCAGGCCAAGCGCCGCCTCCTGGAACGGGCCGGTGCGGCGGTCATTGACGAAAGCGCCGATGCGGTGCTGGCGATCGTCGCGGTCGAGGACGATGCGGAGGCCCGGGCGGCGGTGACGCGGCTGAAGGCGCGCGGCGTGCTCGTGAATGCCACCGATCGGCCGGATCTGTGCGATTTTACGCTCCCGGCCATAATTGATCGTGATCCGGTGCTCCTCGCGATAGGCACCGGCGGCGCGTCAGCGGGACTTGCCAAGGCGCTGCGTCAGCGGCTCGAAACCATTCTGCCCGCTTCACTCGGACGCCTCGCCACGGCGCTCGGGGACATGCGGGCGCGGATGCGTGATCTGTGGCCGGACGCTGGGCTGCGACGGCGGGAAATTGACGCCGCACTCGGCGAAGGCGGGCCGCTCGATCCGTTTTCGGGTGAGGGCGTGGAGGCGGTGGAGCGGTGGCTCGACAATGCAGGAGAAGGAGTCCCCGGCGGGAGGCTGGAAACCCTGATTTTGACTTCGGGCGATCCCGAGGACTTGACGCTCCGGGCCGCGCGCCTGCTGGGGCAGGCGGATATGCTGTTTTACGAGCCGGGCGTTCCCGCCACCATTCTTGAGCGCGCGCGCGCCGACGCCGCCCGCGCCCCGTGTGAGAGTATTCCCGCATGGCAGGGACCGGGGCTGGCGCTGTGGATCAGGAAGGGGACGCGGGCATGAGCCGCTTCTTCGTCTATACCGGAGGTGCGGCGGCGGAGCATGACCTTCTTGCCGATTACGACCGGTTCGCCGCCGGGGCGGAATTCATGTGGGTGCATGTCGACGCCAGGACGGACGACATCGATGCGATAGTGTCGCGGGTTGCGCGTATCCCTCCGCATGCACTGCTGGCGTTGAAGGCTCATGAAACCCGGCCTCGTGGCGCGCAATTCGGTGAGGGCGCGCTGGTCAACCTGCGCGGCTTGGGCGCCCCGGAGGCCGCGGATGGAGACCCGCTTATCTCGCTTCGTCTGTGGGCCGAGCGGGGGCTGGTAGTGACGCTGTCCTATCGTGCGCTCGGGGTCTTCGATCGGCTGGTCGAGCGGATGCTGGCGGGCGAGTTTGCGGACCCGGGTGACCTGATCGCCGCGACCGCGATCGAGATAACCGACGCGCTGGACCCGGAAATTGCCGACCTCGGAGACGCGCTCGACGGTATCGAGTCCCAGGTGCTTGACGAGGGCCGGACGGAGCAGCGACGCCGCGTCGCCGAATTGCGCGCGGTGGCCATCTCCTATCGCCGGTTCCTCTCGCCCCAGCGGCAGGCGATCGACCGCCTGATAACAATGGCGGTGCAGTGGCTGGAGCCCGACGACCGCCTGCACCTGCAGGAAGCGGCCGATCGCTGCGCGCGCATGGTCGAGGAACTGGAGGCCGTGCGCGAACGGGCCGCGCTGGTGCACGAGGCGCTGACGGACCTGCGCGCGGAACACATGAACCGGCAGGCGCTGGTTCTGGCGGTGGTTGCTCTCATCTTCCTGCCGCTGACCTTCGTGACGGGGCTTCTGGGCATGAATGTCGAAGGCATTCCCTACGCGCACCGGCCCTGGGCGTTCTGGGGCGTGGTCGGGTTCTGCTTTGCGGTCGGGGCGGTCGTCGGCATCTGGTTCAAGGCGACGCGCTGGCTCAGCAAATAGAAGCACAGCAGCGGCGCGGGCGGATCAACCCGAAACGATTCGGCTGAACGCAAAAACGACTCACATCGCCGTTCGTTCATTGCCGTTTCAGGTTCGGCCGCGAATATGAATGCGGCGATATGAGGGGTCGGGACAAGCCATGACATCAAAATTGCAGCAACTGGCCGCCCAATTCGGCCGACTGGGCGCGCTGGGCGTAACTGTATTCGGGCTCGCCATGGCTCCAGTGTCGGCGCAGATATCCACGGTCGACCCTAATCAGGCCATTGACGCGGATCTTGCTCCTCAGGGCGGCACGACAGAAATCCCGCCGGACCCCGCCGTGCCTGCCCCGGTCGAACCCGTACCCCCCGCGCCATCGTCTCCGGGTGCGCCGCCCCCCGCGACTGCTGCCCCCGCCGCGCCCCAACCCGGGGCATCCTACCAGAAGGACGACGTCGTCAGCGCGGCCGAGGGCGTGTTCGGCAAGGGCGCCGAGGGTCTTGCCGGTCTGATCGAGAAGATACTGAAGGACCAAGGCGAACCCAACGCCTATATCGGGGGCCGTGAGGCCTCAGGCGCGCTGGTGGTCGGGTTGCGCTACGGCTCGGGGACGATGAACCACAAGATCGAGGGGCAGCGCGATGTCTACTGGACGGGGCCATCGATCGGCTTCGACGTAGGCGGCAATGCCTCGAAGGTATTCGTGCTCGTCTACAATCTCCACGACAGCGAGGAACTGTACCGGCGGTATCCGCAGGCGGAAGGCGCGCTCTATATCGTCGGGGGATTCACGGCGACCTACTTGCGGCGCGGCGACGTGGTGCTCATTCCTGTGCGCCTGGGCGTAGGTTGGCGCGCCGGCGTCAACGCCGGCTATATGAAGTTCTCGAAAAAGTCGCGTATCATCCCGTTTTGATCACGACCCCTGCGACCTTCACAGTGCAAGCGTGAGTTGCTCTGCGGCCGGTTGGGCGGGGGCGGGGCGGTCGCCGTCCTCGGCCGCCAGATTGTGGACGCCTACGCCCAGGAGGCGAACGCCCTTCGGCATCGGGCATTGCCGTTCCAGCAAGTTCCGCCCCGTCCGCTCGATCTGCTCGCGCGTGGTAATCGGCGCGTCGACGCTGTGAGAGCGTGTGATGATCGAGAAGTCGTTGAATTTCACCTTCAGCGTTACCGTGCGCCCGAAACTCCGGGCCTTGGCGATGCGGCTCCACAGTCGTTCCATGATGGGGGTGAGCGCCGCGTCGAGTTCGGCCGGGCCGTACAAATCATGCTCGAACGTGTCCTCGACGCTGATCGATTTGCGGATGCGGCATTCGTCCACCGGCCGCTCGTCGAGTCCGCGCGCGGCGCCGTGATAGAATTGCGCGGCCCGGCCGAAATGGCGTGTCAGGAAGGCGAGATCGCGGCTCCGCAGATCGGCGCCTGTTTCAATTCCCATCTCCTTCATCCGCCGCGCCGTCACCGGGCCGATGCCATGGATACGGGACACCGGCGTGGCGGCGATGAAGGCGGGTCCGTCTGCGGGGGGCACCACGCACATGCCGTCGGGCTTGTTCTGGTCGGACGCCAGCTTTGCGATCAACTTGTTATATGAGACGCCCGCCGAGGCTGTAAGGCCGGTCTCCTCGCGGATCATGCGGCGGATTTCCTGCGCGATGTGGGTTGCGGACGCGATGCCGTATTTGTTGCGGGTGACATCGAGATAGGCCTCATCGAGCGACAAGGGCTGGATGATGTCCGTGAATCGCTCGAAGATCGCGCGGATGTGGCTGGAGACCTCCCGGTACACCTCGAAGCGGGGCCGCACGAAAACAAGGTCCGGGCACAGCCGCCTTGCCCGGCCGCTGGGCATCGCGGAGCGTACGCCGAATGGCCGTGCCTCATAGCTCGCGGCCGCCACGACGCCGCGCGGCCCATCGCCGCCCACCGCGACGGGCTTTCCCCGCAAATCCGGATTGTCGCGTTGTTCGACCGACGCAAAGAAAGCATCCATGTCGATATGGATGATCTTCCGGTCACCAGATAGTGAAGGGTCCATGCCCTTTCATACTGCGGAACGGTTCCGAACAGAAGGGGAACGTGGAATATTCTGGCTATTTTGGCCGCGATGGCTTCAGCGCCGCCAGGGCGGCGAAAGGACCGGCCTGATCCTCGGTCAGGACACCGGCCTCGCGCAGATATGTGTCCGCTGTCGCGCTGCGTGGATATGGGTTGGCGGCGAGCGCGAGCGTTTCCGCGATCGCCTCGCCCATGTCGATGCGCCCGCCGCTATAAGGGACCATGTCGCACTCCCCCGCGTCGAGTTCCAGCTCCTCGTCCCGCGCGGACGCGTGCTCGCCATCGTCCGGAACGAAGCGGATTGCGAAGGGCTCGTTCACGGTTTCGGGCACGGGTTCGCCGGTGGCGATGCAGGGCTGGGCAAGGTCGGCACTGATCTCGCCGCTGGCGTCTATCACCGTGCCCTCGCGCGTCATCGTATAGCTCGCTTCCAGCCGGTCCAGCGCCGAGAATCCGAAACGGCGGGCGAGCGCAGCGCGCTCATCGCTGGTGGCGGACACGTGGGCGGGCCACTCCATTCGCCCGATCTCGTCCAGCCGAACGATACGGCAAAACTCCGGACCCCCAGCGCTCATTACGGCAACTCTCCCCTCAGCAAGGCGTCCGGCGCGGTTTCGTCAAGAGAGGCCGCGAAGGCTCGCAACCGCGCCGCGACGTCGGCCGTGGCCGCGCTGTCCACTGGCTCTCCCCGATAGAGGTTCCGTCGCAATGCGCCATCAAGGTCGCCGCCGGGCGCCAGCCCATCCTTGTAAGCCGACAGGCGCCCGCCGAGCGCACTCATCATCCGGCCGACATGCTTGCCCACCACCAGATCGCCGATACCGATCTGCCGTAGTTGTCCGTCCATGTCGTCGACGAACAGCTCGGTCAGCCACACGCTCTCATGCCGCATGTCGGCGCGTTCCAGCCGCAGCAGAACGAGGCTTAATATCGCTGCGATCATATCGAACCGGCCGTCCAGAGTGTCGGGTACGGCGCCTTCCACATACCAGTGGACGGCGCGGCCGCGATGGATGATCGCCTGGTAAAGCGGGATCATGCCGGCTTTCGGATCGGGGCGGCTGCGTCCCATAAGGCGGTCGAGCAATGACATGTATCGAGACGAATCCTTCAATGTGGCGGGCGAGGTCATCGCCGGTCCGCTTTGGCTTGTGCGGGGCGATGCAATCCCATATTGGAGGCAAGGCACCGGATATGCAATGGCGGCGCGCTGGCCCGCCCGGAGACATTCATGCGTTTGAAGACCGTTTCCCTGATGTTGATGCTGGGCTGTATGGCCGTCACCCTGCCCGGCTGCGCGAAGGTCCGTTCCCATCAGGGTTATCTGGTGGACAATCTGCTGGTCGATTCCATACAGGCCGGGACCGACAATCGCGCATCGGTAGAGGGAACGCTGGGCACGCCTACCTTCGTCAGCCAGTTCGGTAACAAGGACTGGTATTATGTGTCGCGCGATATGAAACAACTCGCCTTCGCCAACCCGGCGCTCAAGGATCAGACGGTGCTGCGCGTTCGTTTCGATGCTGCCGGTAACGTCCTGGGTGTCGACCGGATGGGTGCGGAGCATGTCGCGGAAGTTTCTCCGGCCGACGGCAGGACGCCGACGCTGGGTCGTGATCGCGGGCTGCTCGAGGACATTTTCGGCAACATCGGCGCCGTTGGCGCGGCCGGGGCGGGCGGCGGCGCGGGAGGTTCAGGCCCCAACGGGGGCTGACCACAGACTCGCTTCAGCTTCCTTCGAACCCGCGCTATTTCTGACGAGCGGTGGCGACCGCCTCTTTGAGGGCGTCATAGCCCACGGCGCCCGCGAGCACCTGATCGCCGATCACGAATGTCGGGGTTCCGTTCGCCCCCAGAGCCTGCGCCAGTTTAAGATTATTCTCTATCTCAACGTCCCGGCGTTCACTCGCCATCGCGGCGGCGGCCTCCTTCGCGTCAATCCCCGATTTCGCCGCAGCGGCGAGGATGCTGTCGCGAGTCGGATGTCCTGCGGCATAAAGCGCCTTGTGGAACGGCATGTATCTGCCCTGCTCGGCCGCCAGCAACGACACCCGTGCGGCTTCCTTGCTCTCCTCTGAAAGGATCGGCAGTTCGCGGTAAATGACCTTCAGCTTCTTGTCGCCATCGACCAGCCGCGCGATGTCCGGCAGGGAGGCCCGGCAATATCCGCACCCGTAATCGAAGAATTCGACGATCGTGACGTCTCCATCCTTGGCTCCTTCCCACGCGCCGCCATAGGGGGTTTCGATCTGGCGCCGCTGCGTCTCGATCACCTGGCTCACGCGTCTGGCCTGCAACCGCTCCATGGCTTCGGGCAGGATCTCGGGATGCTCCAGGATATAGTCATGTACGATCTGCTCGATTTGTGTGCGGCTGAAACCATTGCCTGCGGCCTGATCGGTTGATCGCACGGCCAGCGCCGTACCCGATGCGGCCGCCGCCGCCGCGAGGAATCCGATGAGCATCTGTACCTTCCTGTTGCTGAGCGCCGTCCGGAAGCCGGGCTCCGTTTCGCGGGTTCGGCTATGGAGTGTCATTTCTTCTTCTTTGTCTTCTTCTGGTTTTCCAGTTCGCCCCGAGCGGCCATCGCGATGTCCTGTGCACGCAGATAGTCGCTCGATCCTTTCTCGATGCCGCCCATCGCCGCCTCAGCGCTGCGCAGCGCCAGTTCCTGATTGCCTTCCAGCGAATAGCGTTCGGCGGTGGCGAGCGCGGCACGCGCGGTATCGCCGCGCCGTTCATGGACGACACCGAGCTGATACCAGGCAAAGGGATTGTCGCGGTCCCGAGCGACGGCGGCGCGCAGCACCTTCTCGGCCTCGGCGAGCCTGGGCTCATCCTCCGTAGCGATCAGCGCATGTCCCAGCAGTGTTGCGATCAGCGGCTGGCTGTTCGTAAGCCGCACCGCCTCTCGCAAGGGCTCGATCGCATCGGCCGGGCGGCCGCTTTCCAGCAGGACCTGACCTTTCAGTTCGAGGAAATAGGGGTCGTGCGGGTTGGTGGCGATCAGCGCCTCGACCTCTTCCATCGCCTTTTGCGGATAGGCGCTTTTGTGCCAGGCGTAGGCGCGCGCATAATGTGCGGGCACAGACTGGTCGCTCATGGGATAGGTGCGCAGGGTCTGCGTTGGGTCCGACACGAACCCCGACAACTTGGCCTTGATGCGCTGGAACCGCGCCTCCATTTCCGGCGGCGTTTTCGCGTTCCAGGCTGGGTCCTTCTCGTAGATGTCGGTCAGCATCGCGATACGATCCGTCGACAGCGGATGGGTGCTGGCATAGCCATCGTCGAGATCGTCGCGCAGGCGATAGCGATATTCCTGATTCTGCAACTTCTGGAAAAACTGGATGCTGCCCCGGCCACTGATGCCCGACGTGCTGAGATAGCGTGCGCCGGCAAGATCGGCGCTCGATTCCTGGGTGCGGGAAAAGGCCAGATATTTGCCCATCGCCGCCTGCTGCCCGGCGGCCATGATGCCCATTCCCGCCTCGCCGCCCCCTGCCGCCATCGCGGCGGCACCCAACAGCATGGAGAGAAGGGTGATGCCGGTCACGGCCTTCATTCCTTCCCCCGACCGGATCACATGACCGCCCTCGACATGGCCCAGCTCGTGCGCGATCACGCCCTGAAGCTGGTTGACCGTGTCCGCGATGGTGAACAGCCCGCTGTGAATCCAGACGATCTGCCCCCCCGCGACGAAGGCGTTGATCTGCGGGTCGTTGATCAGCAGCACCTGAACATTCTGCGGGCTTAGCCCGGCGGACTTCACCAGCGGCGCGGAAATGTCGCGCAGAAATGCTTCCGTTTCGGCGTCGCGCAGAATCTGCTGCGCCATCGCGGGGCGTGCCAGCAGCGCAAAGCTGAGAATCAGCAGCAGGGCCAGGCGAACGGCAGTCCTGACTGAAGCCAGAAGGAACCCGCGCGGCAGAGGATGATCGGGCATGTGCTCCTCTCTGCCGCCGCCATGCTGAATGCAGGATGACGGGGGCGTGGTCCTTAACGACGCGCTATCGGCGCCGCCCGAAGGCGGGCCGATACGCTGTGTCTGGTCAGGCGCCGAAGGTCCGCTGCCACCATCCTCGGCGCGGCGTGCCGTCTTCGTCGCTTTCCGCGTCCTCAGCGTTCACCGCGCTGTCGTTTGAGGCAGGTTGCTGCACTTCTCCGATGTCCGCCGCGTCGTTTGCCGGCGGCGGGGTCGCTTCGGCTTCGGACGGGGTTGCGACCGGCTCTTCGCTCACTGTGTCGGCCTTCTTGCGACGGGTCCGCTTGGGCTTGGCCGTCGCGGCGGGCTCCGCCGCGGGAGCAGGCTCGGCCGCTTGCGTTTCCGTTGCGGCTTCGGCGGGAGCTTCCTCGGCAACAGCAGCCTCGCTCGCTGCCGGTTTACGCGCGCGGGACCGGCGGGCGGGCTTCGGCTTCTCGACCTCGGCGGCGGGCGCGGCCTCGGCCGTCTTGGTCACCTCCACCAGTGCGCCGGTGTCCTCGCTGTCTGCGGCTGCGGTGGCCTCCTCAGATGCGGCCACCTCTTCGGTGCCCTCGGGGGCCGGTTCGCCTCGACGGCGGCGCCCACCACGGCGGCCGCGACGGCTCCGGCGCTTGTCCTCGGCATGGGCGGCCTGTTCGGTCTCGGCCGTTGCGTCTTGCTCGCCGACATCTTCTTCTTCCTCAGCGTCGGATTCGGGGCCATCGTCCTCGGCTCCGCGCTCGCCCTCGACCGGCGCTCCGCGTTCGTCTCTGCGAGGTTTGCGACGACGGCGGCGGCGGCGGCGTCCGCCCTGCCGCTGTTCGTCACGGTCGTCGCCCTCGGCGAAGGTTTCTTCTTCTTCGTCGACCTCCTCGAAGGGCACGTCGGCGTCTTCCTCCTCCTGCTCGATCACGGGCGTATAGTCGACGACGCGGGTCGGACGGGGACCGGTTGCCTCGACCGACATACGTGCGCCTTCCACCTCGCCATCAGGCAGAATCGTGACCACGACGCCGTAGCGTTGCTCGATCTCGTCAATCTCCCGGCGCTTGTTGTTGAGGACATAGAAGGCCGCTTCCTGGCTCGCGCGCAGGGTAATGATGCTGCCCTTGCCGCGCGCTGCCTCTTCCTCCATCAGGCGCAACGCCGAAAGGCCGGCAGAGCTGGCGGTGCGGACGAGGCCGGTGCCTTCGCAATGCGGACAGGCGCGGGTCGATGCCTCCAGCACGCCGGTACGCAGCCGCTGACGGCTCATCTCCATCAGGCCGAAACCCGATATCCGGCCGACCTGTATTCGCGCGCGGTCGTCCTTAAGGGCTTCCTTCATCGCCTTCTCGACCTTCCGGACATTGGAGCCATGCTCCATGTCGATGAAGTCGATCACGACGAGGCCCGCCATATCCCGAAGCCGCAACTGACGCGCGATTTCCCGCGCCGCCTCCAGATTGGTCGCAACAGCAGTCTGCTCTATGCCGTGCTCGCGCGTCGACCGGCCGGAGTTGATGTCGATCGACACAAGCGCTTCGGTCGGGTTGATGACGAGATAGCCGCCGGACTTGAGCTGAACCACCGGATGGTACATGGCGGCGAGCTGATCCTCGACACCGAAACGCTGGAACAGCGAGACGGGGTCTGAATACTGCTTCACGCGCCGGCCGTGGCTGGGCATCAGCAGCTTCATGAAGTCCTTGGCCTGGCGATAGCCCTCATCGCCTTCGACGATGACTTCTTCGATGTCGCGATTGTAGATGTCGCGAATCGCGCGCTTGATGAGATCGCTGTCATTGTGGATCAGCGCGGGCGCCGAACTCTTCAGCGTTTTCTCGCGGATCTCGTCCCACAGCCGCGCGAGATAATCGAAGTCCCGCTTGATCTCGGTCTTGGTCCGCTGAAGCCCCGCCGTACGGACGATGCACCCCATCGACGGGGGCAGTTTCATCTCGGCGATGATCGTTTTCAGGCGCTTGCGGTCGGTGGCGTTGGAAATCTTGCGCGAGATCCCGCCGCCGTGGCTGGTGTTAGGCATCAGCACGCAATAGCGCCCGGCGAGGCTCAGATAGGTGGTGAGCGCCGCGCCCTTGTTGCCGCGTTCTTCCTTGACGACCTGGATCAGCAGTACCTGGCGACGCTTGATGACGTCCTGGATCTTGTAGCGACGGCGCAGCGCCATGCGCTTGCGGCGCAATTCGTCCGCATGATCGTCGTTGCCGGATTTGCGCCGCCTGCCGCCGCCATGCGCCTCATCATCCGTTTCGCCTTCGGCTTCACCTTCGCCCGCGACGGCTGGCACGTCTTCGACATTGTCGCCCGCCGCTTCGCTTGCCAGCGCTTCGTCGTCCAGGTCGTCGCGAAGTGCGGCTTCCTCGGCGGCGTGCTCCGCCTCCTCGCGCAGCAAAGCCTCGCGATCCTCCCTCGGAATCTGGTAATAATCGGGATGGATTTCCGAAAAGGCCAGGAACCCGTGCCGGTTGCCGCCATAATCGACGAACGCGGCCTGCAGCGACGGCTCGACCCGTGTCACTTTTGCGAGATAGATATTACCCTTGAGCTGCTTGTGCTCGGCGGATTCGAAGTCAAATTCCTCGATTCGGTTTCCCTTGACGACCGCGACCCGGGTTTCCTCCCGGTGGCGCGCGTCGATCAACATGCGCATGTTCATTCAGATTACTCCGGGCATGGCGGGGCCGCGACAATTCCGTCGGGCGGGCCATGCGATTGATAAGGGGCCCGCGCCGCCATGTCGCCGGAGCGGCGAGGCGGACAAGAGCCCGGTGATGAAGAATAGGGGTTAAAAGGTTCGCAATGATCTTGTCTGTCGCAAAGCCCGTTTCGGCAACCGCCCGGACTCCCGAAAGCCCCACCCGAACACCAAGGCCGTCTCGGGGGCCTTGAAGGGGATGGGTGGAATGCCTCATTGCAACGTCAACCTGTCGAAAGCGCACGGACTTTCCGCGAGGCGGAGAGGTATGCGATCTGAAGCGCTCCGCGTCATTTCCCGAAAGGGTGACGGCGACTGCGCCTGCCTTCGCTAGCATCTGTGACTGCCTGGAGCAACAGCTTCCGTCTTTTTGTTGGGGCAGACGGCCCCTCTCGTGTCACCGCGCCGCAATAATAGGTCCCGACTCCACATATTAGAGACTGGACGGCGGGCAGCGTTATGATGAAAATCCCGTCGATGATACCGCGCGTGTTTCCTGCGTCGATTCTGGCGACTTGCCTTGCCCTGTGCGGGTGCGGCACGGGCGATGGCGCGCTCGAAGGATGGGCGCGGGCCGCCGGGTCGGATGTGGAGGGCAACACCGTCGCCTTGCTTCGCCCGCACAGGCCACGACACCGGATCACCGTGCCCATCCCCGCCGCTGACCAGCAGGTCGCGTTACCCGTGGTTCTGGGTTCCGGCGACCCGTCCCGGCCGCTGGTGGTAATCGATCCCGGTCACGGCGGCCACGATCCCGGGGCGGTCAACGCGGGCACCGGCGATCACGAAAAGGATGTGACCCTGGCGCTGGCGCGGGCGCTACGCGACCGGCTGATCCGGGGCGACCGGCTCCGCGTGGCGCTGACGCGTGACGGCGACAGCTTTCTGACGCTGACGGAACGCGCGGATGTTGCCCGACGGCTGGGGGCCGACCTTTTCATTTCGCTGCATGCCGATGCTGCCGAAAATGCAGGCGCGCATGGCGCGACGGTATACACGCTTTCTGAAACCGCATCGGATCGGGAGGCGGCTCGCCTTGCGGCGCGGGAGAATCGTGCCGACATCATCAACGGCGTTAACATGGGGGGGCAAAGCGGTACGGTCGCCTCTATCCTGATCGACCTGTCGCAGCGTGACGCGATGACGCAGTCGGTCCGGTTCGCGGAGCTGCTGTACCGCGAGGCATCGCCCCTGATGCCCTTTCGGAGCCCTTATCACCGGACGGCCTCGCTCGTGGTGCTGAAGGCGCCGGACACGCCGTCGGTGCTGTTCGAGGCTGGTTATATCAGTAGCGATGCCGACGCGGTTCGGCTCGGCTCCGCAAAAGGGCGGGAGACGATAGCCGAGGGGGTCGCGCGCGCGGTCGAGATCGATCTGGCCCGGCGCACCATTTCCAGGTGACGGGATCCGCGTGCGCGATACGTCGCGAACCCACTGGCAAAGGCAGCCATATTCCCCTAGAGCGGTGGCGCCATGGAGAATGTCGAAGCCGGATCTTCCAACGGGAAGCCGTTCAGTTACCGAATCCACAGAAAGGTAGGCGAAACCCGGTCCGCTTTGGCCCGCCTGTGGCCCAAGCCCTGGTTCCGCCGTGCTGTCTATGTGCTGGTCGCCATTGCCGTGGGCGTGCTTGCCTTCTGGTACGTGTTCGCGCGCGACCTTCCGGACGCGGCGGCGCTTGCCGAATATGAGCCCGCGCTACCCAGCATCGTGCGCGACCGCCACGGCGAGCCGGTCTACAGCTATGCGCGGGAGCGGCGGGTGCAGCTCCAGTATGACGACTTCCCGCCACAACTCATCCGTGCCTTTCTCGCGGCAGAGGACAAGACCTTCTTTTCGCATCACGGGGTGGACCTGCCGGGCCTCGTCGGCGCGGTGATCGACTACGCCTCGAAGATGGGTTCGGGCGAACGTGCGAAGGGCGGCTCGACGATAACGCAGCAGGTCGCGAAAAACCTGCTGATCGGCGATGCGTATTCCCCCACCCGCAAGATCAAGGAGATGATCCTCGCCTATCGCATTGAAAATGCACTGAGCAAGCAGCAGATTCTGGAACTGTACCTCAACCAGATATTCATGGGACGCAACGCCTACGGGGTGCAGGCTGCGGCGCGGGCCTATTTCAACCGCGACGTGGGGGACCTCAAACTGCACGAATTCGCGTTTCTCGCGATTCTTCCCAAGGGGCCGTCCAATTACCGCCCGGAAACGGAAAAGGGTCGCGCGCGCGCGCTGGAGCGCCGCAACTGGGTGCTGGGTGAAATGCGCGAAAACGGCTGGATCAAGGATGCGCAGTATCGCGCGGCCTTGGCGCAGCCACTCGGGACGGTGGTGGAGCGGGGCGCGCTGTTCGACAGCGACGGCGCCGATAGCGGCGGATATTACATCGAGGAGGTCCGCAGGCGGCTGATCGAGCGGTTCGGGCAGACCGAGGATGACGGGCCCAACAGCGTCTATGCCGGAGGCCTGTGGATTCGCACGCCGTTCGACGCGAAGATGCAGGGCCATGTGCGTGACGCGCTGAGGGCCGGGCTTCTCCGCTATGATGCCGGGCACGGCTGGACCGGCCCGATCGCGACCATCGAGATGGACGACAAATGGGCGAGCCGCCTTGCTGGCAGCTTCAAGGGCATCGACTATCAGGACTGGAAGGTTGCGGTGGTCGTGTCAAAGGCTGGCGACGCTGCGACGATCGGCTTTCCCAACGGCAGGACCGGAACACTGCCGCGCTCCGCGGCGCAGATGGCCTATCGCCGGACTGGCGGCACCGCATTTGACAGCATGAAGCCGGGCGACCTCATTGTCGTGAAGCCGACGGGCGGCGACGGCTGGGCCCTGCGCACAGTCCCTGGCGTTTCGGGCGGCATGCTTGTCGAAAGCGTGCGGACGGGGCGCATTCACGCCATGCAGGGCGGGTTCGATTCCGGCCTGTCGTCCTATAACCGCGCAACGCAGGCCCAGCGGCAACCGGGCTCCACGATCAAGCCGTTCGTCTATGCCGCCGGGCTCGACAACGGCATGACGCCTGCGACCATCATTGTCGACGGGCCGTTTTGCGTCTGGCAGTCGGCGGCGCTCGGCCAGAAGTGCTTCCGCAATTTCGACGGCGGCGGCGCGGGGCCGCGAACCATGCGATGGGGCGTCGAACAGTCGCGCAACCTGATGACGGTGCGAACCGCTTCGCAGACCGGAATGCCGCGCGTCGTCCGAACGCTCAGCGCGATGGGCATCGGCAATTATCAGCCCTATCTTTCCTTCGCGCTGGGGGCGGGGGAAACGACCGTGGAGAAGATGGTGAACGCCTATGCCGCGCTCGCCAACCATGGCCGGCTGATGCAATCGCGAGTGATCGACTTCGCGCAGGATCGCCGCGGCAAGGTGATCTGGCCGGAGAACTGGCGGCCCTGCGCGGGCTGCAACGCGCCTGACTGGAAAGGTGAGCCCATGCCGCGCTTTGGCCCGGAAGGGAAACAGGCGATGGACCCGATGACGGCCTATCAGGTCGTGCACATAACGGAGGGCGTCATTCAGCGCGGCACCGCCACCGTTCTGGCCGATCTGAACCGGCCGCTGTTCGGCAAGACAGGGACCACCAATGGGCCGACTGATGTATGGTTCGTCGGCGGGTCGCCCGAACTTGTCGCCGGTGTCTATGTCGGCTTTGACACGCCGCGTTCCATGGGCGGCTACGCCCAGGGCGGACGTATCGCCGCACCGATCTGGAAGCAGGCGATGGCCCCGCTGCTGGCGGACATGCCCAAAACGCCGTTCATCGCGCCCGCCGGCATACGGATGGTGCGCATCGACCGCCGTTCTGGAAAGCGCGTCTACGGCGCGTGGCCGACAGATGAGCTGAAGCCGGCCGTAATCTGGGAGGCGTTCAAGCCGGAGACGGAGCCGCGCCGGACGATCCGCAAAGAGGAGGCAGAGGAGCAGCAGCGGGCCGAAAACGCCCGGGCCGCGCGCCGAAGCAGCGCCGGCCGCGACAGCGACTTCTTGCAGCGTGAGGGCGGCATATACTAGAGTGATTTCCAGGCTGGTGGAATCACCTGCCGGCTCGGAAATCACGGAAAACAAACACATCCGGACCCGCCCGGTTCAGTTCGAACCGGAACGGGTCTTGCGCTGCGGCGCTGGCTGGAGAAATGAGAATGCGCGCTGAAGCGCAAACCTATGTGGACCGTATCGATGCCGCGCTGGGCCTGTTGCGGCGGTTCCTGGACTGGGACCGGGCGCTGCGGCGGCTCGACGAACTCAACGCGCGCGTCGAAGACCCGAGCCTGTGGAATGACCAGAAGCAGGCGCAGGAGGTGATGCGGGAACGCACGCGCCTGGACGCCGCCATCTCCGCGACCCGTGCGATCGAGACCGAAAAGAACGACACCGTCGAGCTTATCGAGATGGCCGAGGCGGAGGGCGACGACGGGCTCGTGGACGAGGCCCTGCGCAATCTGGAGGCGCTCTCGGTGCGCGCCGAGGAGGACAAGGTGAAGGCGCTTCTCGCCGGAGAGGCCGACGCCAACGACAGCTATGTCGAAATTCATGCGGGCGCGGGCGGCACCGAAAGCCAGGACTGGGCCGAAATGCTGCTGCGCATGTATCAGCGCTGGGCGGAAAAGCACGGCTACAAGGTCGAGATGATCGAATATCAGGCCGGTGAGCAGGCCGGCATCAAGTCCGCCACCCTGCTGATCAAGGGTGAGAACGCCTACGGCTATGCCAAGACGGAAAGCGGCGTGCACCGGCTGGTGCGTATCTCGCCCTATGACAGTTCGGCGCGGCGCCACACCAGCTTCTCGTCCGTCTGGGTCTATCCGGTGATCGACGACAACATCGACATCGAGATCAACCCCGCCGATCTCAAGATCGACACCTATCGCGCAAGCGGCGCGGGCGGCCAGCACGTCAACACTACCGACTCGGCTGTGCGCATCACCCATGTGCCGACCGGCATCATCGTGGCATGCCAGAACGACCGGTCGCAGCACAAGAACCGCGCAACGGCTATGAATATGCTCAAGGCGCGTCTCTACGAGGCTGAATTGCAGCGGCGAGAGGCGGAGGCCAGCGGCGAGTATCAGGCCAAGACGGAGATCGGCTGGGGCCACCAGATCCGATCTTATGTGCTTCAACCCTATCAGATGGTGAAGGACCTGCGCACCGGCGTGGTTTCGTCCTCGCCGGACGATGTGCTCGACGGCGCGCTCGACCCGTATATGGCGGCCGCCCTGTCACAGCGTGTGACAGGCGAAAAGGTCGAGGTCGAGGACGTCGACTGATGTCGCAGGCATCGTGCGAGAAAGCGGTAACCGGTCTTTCGCAAAAACGATGCGGCAACACGAGCAGGGCGTGGGCGCTGGCAATCTGGATCGCTGGTGCCGGTCTGCTGTTGTCGGGATGTGACGGTCTGTTCCGCGGTTCGCGCGACGAGCGGCGGTCGAGCGCCGAAGCCTTCCCCAAGGCCGATCGGCCGGTCGCCCCCATCATCTCGACCCGCTACGCCAGCGAGGAAACCCGCGACCGCGTCAATGAGGCCGATGACATCATGGACCGGGCGGGCATACATCCCGGCATGACGGTTGCCGACATCGGTGCGGGTGAGGGCTATTACACCGTGCGGCTGGCCAAGCGTGTGGGTCGGGAGGGCCGGGTGCTGGCGGAGGACATCGTGCCGGAGGTGATCGACGCGCTGGGCCAGCGCATCAATCGCGAGGCATGGGACAATGTCAGCGTGCGGCTCGGCGCGCCCGACGATCCGAAGCTGCCCGAAAACAGCTTCGACCGCATCCTCCTGGTTCATATGTACCATGAGATCGAGGAGCCATATGCGTTTCTGTGGAACATGCGCCCGGCGCTCAGACCCGACGGGCAGGTGATCGTCGTCGATGCGATGCGCCCGACGGAGCAGCATGGGACGCCGCCCAAGCTGCTGATCTGCGAATTTGCTTCGGTGGGCTATCAACTGATCCAGCTTGAACCGCGCCCGGCCGCCGGAGGATATATGGCGCGGTTCAGGGCGGTGGGCGGACGGCCACGGCCTGCCGCGATCCGTCCGTGCGCGCTGGTCAAGGAATGAGGATCAGAGCGACCGGCTGATCGAGCATGCCGCCGGACCGAGAATGACGACGAACAGCGTCGGCAGGATAAAGAGGATCAGCGGCACGGTCATGATCGCAGGCAGACGCGCGGCCTTTGCCTCCGCGCGCATCATACGCTCGTGGCGGAACTCGGCCGACAGCACGCGCAGCGCGGATGCAAGCGGGGTGCCGTATTTCTCGGTCTGGATCATGGTGGTGACGACGCCGCGCAGTGCCTC
Organism: Sphingobium sp.; assembly: GCA_036278355.1. Lineage (GTDB taxonomy): Bacteria > Pseudomonadota > Alphaproteobacteria > Sphingomonadales > Sphingomonadaceae > Sphingobium. The sequence goes on along the minus strand of DASULD010000089.1, from coordinate 1,785 downwards.
CAGGTCGACGCGGCTGGCCAGGTTCTCGAACGCCTGGCGCCGCTCAGTAAGGAAGCTCAGCTCGATTGCAGTGAGCTGAAACTCGTCGCCCAGCTCCGGATAGGCGCGCCCGAGTTCCTTGGCCACCCGGCCGAAGGCGGCGTCGACGGTGAGGCCGGCCTCGGCGCAGATCACCAGCAGGTCGAGCGCGTCGGGTATGCCCTTGCGGATCGCCGCCGAACGCTTGTTTATCTTGTTCTGCAGAAAGAGATCGGGCGCCTTGTAGCTGACCAGCAGGGCCACCGCGAAGGCACCGAAGCGTTTGAAATCGCTCCAGTCCGGGAAGGCGTGGACGACATAGAGCAGGACCGCCGCGGCGCCCCCTCCGACGATCGGCAGAACCATCCGTCCGAAGATCACCGCGACCGCCAGATCCTTGGACCGGATGCCTGCCTGCGCGAGCTTTTTCTGCGCGATCTGCAACTGATCGTCCTGCAGCACCTTCATCTTCTGCAGCAGGTTGCGCATGACGTCGGTGCTGTCGCGCTGATGCACCAGCTTCGCACGGCGCTTCGCCGTTGAGGCGGTGATTCCGGCCTTGAGCTGCTCGCGCCGTTCGTTCAGCGCCTTCACGCGCCGCGCCATCGGATCGCGGACGGTGGTGGCTGCGTACATGGCCACCAGCACCGCCAGGGTCGCGACCGCCGCCAGCAGGGTGGCAACATCAGTGCCGCTCAGGCCAAGAAGGGTGGAAGAGTGGGAGACCGGGTCCATCGCGTCAAATCTCGAAGTTGATCATCTGTGCCATGATGAACACGCCGATGCCCATCCAGCACATGCCGCCGATGCCGATGAGTTGCATCAGGCTGAGGCCGAACAAACCGGCTGGATCAGGCGTGAAGAAGGGCGACATGTAGTTGAAGTTGATCCAGCTGATCAGCCCGAACACAATGAAGGGCAGCGAGCCGATGATCCACGCCGACGCCTTGGATTCCGACGACATGGCGGCGACCTTGAGCTTCATTTGTGCTCGCTGGCGCAGCACGGTGGAGAGGTTGGACAGCGTTTCGGCAAGGTTGCCGCCCGTTTCCCGCTGGATGTTGAGCGTGATGCAGAAGAACTGGAACTCGGGCGTACCGAGACGGTCGGCTGTTTCAACCAGAGCCTGATCCATCGTCTTCCCGATCTTGATACGCTCCGACACCAGACGGAATTCCTCGCCGACGGGGCCGGGTACCTCGCTGGAAACCAGCGACAGCGTCTCCCCGATCGGCAGGCCGGACCGCAGGCCGCGCACCATCAGTTCCAGCGCATCGGGAAAGGTCGTGGTGAAGCGCTTCACGCGCCGGTTTATCATCATCCCGACATATTTGTGCGGAACGCCAAGGCCCACCGCGCTGCCCAGGAACAGCGACAGCAGCGGCGACCAGCCGCGCAGAAAGCCGAAAGCGATAACGGCAAGGGCAAGGGCTCCGTTGGCCACGAGATACTGGTTCAACGTCCATTTCTTGCCGGTCATGCGCAGACGCTTGGCGAGGTTCTCCGGGTTGGGTATCAACGAAACGAAGAAATTGCCTTGTGGCGCGGAATATGTGGCGATCGCCTTGCGCATACGCGCCTCGACCGGGTTTTCGCTTGACGCCGCATGGCGGCCCGTCACGGCCGCGAGGCGTCGTGCCTGCGCCTTGCTGAGCGACGGACCGGAAAAGGCAAAGGCGAGCATGACCAGCATGCCGCCAAGCATGAAGATGAGAAGTATCAGCTTCAGGTCCATTGCCCGGTCACCTCGAACTCGGCCTGCGGTTT
>DASULD010000088.1:0-2886 GCA_036278355.1 Sphingobium sp. | reverse complement strand
CAGAAGCGCTGAACAGCTTCGTCGGAGACGAGGCCGCCGACCTCTTTACGGAGATAATCGGCCATGGCGGCCGGGCTATCCTCGACGCCGCACGATTTCTGGACATGCGTACCGCCACCCGCATAGACGATGCCGCCACTCATCTGGCTTGCGCCGCCGCCCTGAAAGCGATCGATCAACAGCACATTGAGCCCCTGTTCGGCCGCCTCCAGCGCTGCGCTGGCACCTGCAAGGCCAAAGCCGATGACGATCGCATCATAGACGGCGTCGACCGGCCCAGCCGCGCGGGCGTCAAGCGGAAGGTCCACGACGGACGAGGACGCGTCACGCATGTCCACCAATTCGCGCGCGCCGCTCGCGCTCGTCGCATCACTCGCCATGCCGGGTTCCCGTTCTATTGCTGTTCCGTTGTGCGATATGTTCCGCAGCGACCAGGCCGAACGTCATCGCCGGCCCGATCGTGCCCCCCGCGCCAGGATAGGAGTCATAGGTGACCGCGCCGGACACATTGCCGGTCGCGTAAAGCCCTTCGATAGGCGTGCCGTCGGCCCTCAGCACATTGGCGTTCTCGTTGGTCCGCAGACCGCCCTTCGTGCCGATATCGCCGATATCGATCGGGATGGCGTAGAATGGTGCCTTCTCGATCTTGCCGAGACATGGGTTGGGGGCATTACGCGGATCGCCGAAGACCATGTCATAGGCATTCTCGCCGCGATGAAACTCTTCGTCCACGCCCTTTGCGGCAAAGCCGTTCATCCGCTCTACACTACGCCGCAGGGCGACAGCATCGACCTCGATCTTGCGGGCCAGTTCCTCGATGGAACCGGCCTTGTAGATCACATTGTCCCACCATTCGCGCGGAACGAGCGGGTCGGGCGTGATGACGGGCGGCATGAGGGCACCGATCGGATAGCGCCAACGCGCCGTTGCGTCGAAGATCATCCAGCAGGGCGTGTTGGCTCCGGTCCGCTTCTGATCGGCGATCATCTCCGCGCCGAAATCATTGTAGGAGATGGCTTCGTTGACGAAACGCTCCCCATTTCTGTTCACGCACATGGTGTGGGGATAGCCCCGCTCCATGAAGAAGGCCGCCCGCATGTCCGCATTGTTGAAGCCGGGTGCGGGAACGCGCATCGTCGGCACCCACCATGCCTGATCGAGGAATTCGGTGTCCGCCCCGATGGACTCGCCCGCGATCAAGGCGTCGCCGCTATTGTTGAGGCCGGGCGTCAGGCTGAAATCGACGGGCGTGGGCAGCGGCATATAGCGATCGCGCAGGGTCTGATTCTTTTCAAATCCGCCCGACGCGACGATGACCCCCTTGGTCGCCATGATGTCGTAGGTCCGGCCGCGACGGGACGCGGTGGCCCCCGTCACCCTGCCCGCCTCTTCGATGAAGCCGACCAGCCGGGTATCGAGCAAAAGGGGAATGTCCCTTTCCATCATCGCCTTGCGCAGGGCACCGATCATGGCGTTACCGGTCGTCAATCGACGATCCCGCCTGCTCTTCAGACGGAAGGGCACATCGCTCAGATAGCGGAACAGCAACTTGCCGGCCGTCAGCCACCAAGTCCGGTTACGGCGGATCAGCGGACCCATTTCCGCCAGATCGATCTGCATTCGCCCCAGCACCTTGTGCGTCGGGTGCGGTTCGCGCATCTTGAATATCTCATCTCCCAGAAGCCGCCCGTCAAACGGCAGCGGCATCATGGTCCGGCCGCCGGTCTGCAACGCGCCCGGCAGCCAGGGCATATAGTCGGCATAACCCGGCACGCTGAAATAGCCTACTTTCCACTTCGCCAGTTCGTCGAGCAGGCGCGGGCTGTTGATGACATAGGACTGCAACTTCGCTTCGGGCACGCGTCCCTTGGTGCAAGCGCGCAGATATTCCATCGCCTGCTCAGGACTGTCGCTTTGCGCAATGGCCTGATTATTGGGAATCCAGATGCCGCCGCCGGAAACCGCGCTGGTGCCTCCAAAACGGTCGGACTTTTCGATCAGCAACGTCCGCAGACCAAGGTCGTGGGCACGCAGCGCGGACACCATGCCCCCCGCCCCAGATCCCACAACCAGAACGTCATATTCAGTCATATCAGCCTTCCGGATCCTTCATAGCGCGACATGGTCAGACAGGCAGCAGGACGAGGCGGGTCAGCCTCACGCTTTCGATCAGCCAGTGACCACCGCGCAAAACATAATGATCCTCATAATGCCCGAAACCGTCGAAGCCCTTGATCGGCGTGGGCGCACCCTCCGGATATCGAATGATGTCCTGCATCGCCCAGATCGCCTTGACGCGATCGGGCTCCAATATCTCGAATTCGCCCATATGCCCGTGATGGACGGTGCGCACGCCCTCGAGCGCGCCGGATACAGCCTGGCGAATGCCTGCCGCAGTCCTGAACACCAGCGCCTCGGCAGGCGGCATGGAAAAACCCAGGCTGGCCATCGCGTCGGCATCGCCGCTTGCGTCGAGCACCGCGTCCGGCGTGTATAGCGCCTCCCACAGATCCCATTGCTTGGTGTCCATCAACCGGAAATAACGGGCCTTCAGCTGTGTCACGCTGTGGACCGCGATCAGATCATCCAGCGTGCGAGGCGCTGACGGCATGAAATTCTCTCCCGAAGGTTTTCAGCCTCGTTGGGCACCTTACGACATAGGGGCGAAATCTTCGCCGATGCCTCGTCCGAGTGGACGACACACATCCACTGTTCCCCATGCTACGTACAGGCCATATCAAGACCTTCCTCAAGGGAGCCATTTGTGTTCGAGCTTACCAAAGACCTTTCCGAAGCGACGCTCGACAAGCTCGCCAGTGATTTCGATCATCATAGCGAGGAATATCGCAGCAATTCGATCGACATCCTGATGCACATGCGCGGCAA
>DASULD010000087.1:0-11441 GCA_036278355.1 Sphingobium sp. | reverse complement strand
AGGTCATTACCGGCATGGCGGATGGCGACCACGCGGCATTCCGGGTCTCCGACAAGATCGCGGGCGATGTCGGTCAGGTCGACGATCATCTGCGGGGTGAGCGCGTTCATGCGCTCCGGCCGGTTGATGGTGATGGTGGCCAAGCCTTGATCGACCTGCAGTTGAACCATTTCGCCCATCCCGGTCACCTCCTGCTAGCACTAAGCGGACTTGCGCTATCATGGGCATCGGCGAAGACAGGATCGCTGCGCGGATGCACCAGCAAGTCCTCAACGGACCGAGAGGGGCTTTAGCTTGCCGTCACGAACCCAGTTGGCAAGTTCGAACTTCTGGATCTTTCCGCTCGGATTGAGAGGGAATTCGTCGATCTCGCACCAGAATGCGGGCACCTTGTACGGGGCCATTCTCTCGCGGCAATAGTGGAACATCTCTTCGAAATTCAGGGTGCTACCGTCGGATGCCTGAACCACCGCGAGAACAACTTCGCCCCATTTGTCATCGGGTATGCCGATCACGGCGGCCTGGGCAACCGATGGTAGCGCGAACAGTGCATCCTCGATTTCGCGCGGATAGATGTTCGAACCACCGCGAATGATCATGTCCTTGAGGCGACCGTTGATCGAAAGATACCCGCGCTCATTCAAGCTACCGAGGTCACCCGAGCGTAGCCAGCCGTCAGGGGTGATCGCCTCGCGTGTTGCCTCTTCGCGGCCGTAGTAACCCAGCATGATCTGGGGGCTCCTGAAACAGATCTCGCCAAGTTCGCCGACGGGCAGCTTGGTACCGGTTTCTGGATCATGAATCTCAATCTCAACGCCCGGCAACGCGCGGCCCAGGGTTTTCGCAAGCTCCTCGGCGCCGTCGGTCAGGGTGGTATTGCTGACCGGTCCACCAGATTCGGTCTGCCCAAAGCAGATCAGCACCGGGCAGCCGATGCGTTCGCGCACGCGTTCCAGCAGCGCGGGCGGCACGGGAGCGGCGCCGGTCACGATGAAGTCCAGGCTCGACAGGTCGTGCTTTCCGCAATCCGGATGATCGAGCAGCGCCACGATCATGGTAGGAACGAGCAACGTTCCGTTGACACGTTCCGATTCGATCAGTTCCATCGCCAATGCCGGGTCCCAGTGGGACATCTGCACGAAGGTGCCGTGCCGGGACAGCGCAGCAAACAGCGTTACGGCCGACCCGCTAATATGGTGCATCGGCGTCGGATTCATGTAGACCCCGTGCTGCCGAAATTCGCAGCAGTCAGCGACGCTACGCGGCGGATTGCTGAATCCATGATGCAGTATCGCGCCCTTCGGTCTGCCAGTCGTCCCCGACGTGAATAGGATTGCGACTGGATCGCGGTGATGAACCTTCGGCAAGGCGGTTTCCGGCGAGCCCGAGGCGAGGAACTCGTCCCAATCGGCAAGCGGTACGAGTACAAGCTCGGGTATGACGGAATCGCGGACAGCCGCCGCATTGGCCGCGATGTCGTTCTTACGCCATCTGTCAGCGTAGAACAGTGCCGCTGCTTCGCAATCCTGAAGCACACCGGAAAGTTCGGTTTGACGGTAATCGGCATTGACCGGCACCAGCACCATGCCGGCCAGTGCGACGCCATATTCGAAAATCACCCATTGCGCCGAATTCGGCGAACAGATCGCGATGCGGTCACCCTGCTTGAAGCGGGCCAACAGGGCGCGAGCCACCTGTTCGGCCTCTGCCAGAAGCTCGTTGTAAGTCCAGCGCCTGCGTAGAGCCGGGTCTTCCACGCCGTCGACAAGCGCTACACGCTCGCCAGCCTCGCGCGCTGCTTCGCGCAGCAAGTCACCCAGCGCAATGTCACGCAGGCTTCTGGCCGAGCCAGTCTCACCGCCCGCGGCTTGCTCCACAGAATTATTGGCAACGCCGTTACCCACGATCCGCCTCCTGGTTAGCGGACACTGAACATTATGGCTCGCGTCCGTCCGATGTCAGACATTTTTTAGCCATTCCGCGCCTTTTGACAGATGAACCACGGCGGAGCGCCAGGTACGGGCGGCGGCAAAAATGGTCTGTAGGCCTGCATTTTTCCGGTAGCGCGGGGTTATCTGTCAATTGCGGTGTCGAACTACCGCATATCTGGCAGTTCTGCCGCCAACTAGCTCATCTCGGGCAAATGCTGATAATCATACGGTCAAGCGAGGAGAGAGGGCAACGGCCATTCACGCTGTCGTCACCTGTCGCCGGAGCCGTCCTGCGGCGCACGGCCAGATGGCCGGGCGAGGAGCACCGGCCTTCGCCGTTGCAGGTGCCAATAGATTACCTGTTCGAACCCAATTTGCTTCCGGAGGAAATTCATGACCGTTACTGCCGCAACCAAGCCGCTGACCCTAGTTGAGAACCGTGGCCCTATCGAGATCCTCACGCTCAGCCGACCGGAGGCGCTCAATGCCATGAGTCCCGAACTGGCGGATGAACTTGCCAGCTATTTTCAGGGGCTGCAGAAGCGGCGCGATGTTCGGGTGGTGCTGATCCGTGCTGAGGGCAGGGCTTTTTGCGCGGGCGGCGACCTCGATTCGGAAGCATTTGCTTCGCCAGGGCCTGGGCGCGCCCAACGTCAGTATGATATCCAGGTACGCTACGCCGCCGTAACACGCTCAATGCGGTCATGCCCGCAGCCGATCATTGCGCTGGTCCAGGGACCTGCCGTGGGCGCAGGCTTCTCGCTCACACTAGCCGCCGACGTTCGATATTGTTCGCCCGAAGCCAAGTTCGGCGCTGCTTATATCAAGATCGGCGTAAGCGGCACTGACATGGGTTCGGGGTACTTCCTGCCCAAGTTTGTCGGTCTGTCGGTTGCCTCGGAGTTCCTCATGACCGGCCGCTTCATTTCCCCGCAGCGCGCGCTTGCGACCGGGCTGGTGAGCGATGTCGTTCCCGCGGACAAGCTGCTTGAAACCGGTCTGGAGTTGGCCAACGACATGCTGAAGACGGCGCCGATGGGGCTGCGGCTGACCAAGGAATCGCTCAACTGCTTGTCCCAGACTACCAGTCTCGAGGCTGCGCTCGCGTTCGAGGATCGCCAGCAGATCCTGCTGATGGAGACGGCAGACCACCGCGAGGCGATCGCGGCGTTCAAGGGAAAGCGGGCCCCGAACTATACGGACAATTGATCGGCTTCAGACAGAGGCGAACTGAGGAAGTTAAAGGCCAAGGCTATGACCGCTCGTGCCGACAGAGACTTCGTCCTGTGCTACCTGACGCTTCCGCACCTGCTGCCTCCAGCATTCATTTCGGTGGCAGCCCAAGCGGGTTATCACGGGGTCTCGCTCAGGCTGATCCCGATCCGCAACCAGCCGGAATTGCCGATGTTCGGCAATTCCGCGCTGCTGGCCGAAACTATCGAGCGATTGGATTCGACCGGCATCTTTGTGAACGACATAGAAGTGCTCCAACTGACGGCGAGTGTGGATGTGTCAGCTTTGGAACGCGTACTCGAGACGAGTGCTCGCTTGAAGGCGCGGAACCTCATTGTAATCGTAAACGATACGGTCGAAAGCCGGGTGGCTGACAACATTGCACAGGTTGCAGAGCTTTCCGCGACATATGGGCTGCGAACCTGCCTGGAATGCATCGTTTACACAGGGGTCAAAACACTGGCCCAGGGAATCCGGATTATAGAGCGCACAGGCGATGATAGTATCGGCCTGGTCATTGACCCGCTGCACATCGATCGTGCCGGAGACGGGATCGCCGAGGTCAAACGGCTTCCTCCCGGAAGGATCGCGTGCGTTCAGCTTTGCGACGTCGGACCGCGGCCCGACTTGATGGATATGAACGCGTTAATCCGCGAATCGGTGGTGGACAGGCTGGTTCCTGGCACCGGGACGCTGCCGTTGCGCGCACTCATGGCGGAGCTGCCCAGGGATATTCCCGTGGAGCTGGAAGTACCCGCGAAGGGATTTGCGGGGGCGATGCCGGACTTGGAAGTCGCTTCCATCATGCGCAACGCTGCCCTGGACATCCTGTCAGGGTAACCGCGAGAGATCGGCCCCGCGAACGGGCCGCTCTTAGAGTGTCAGCGCCAGCCTCGTGGCCTGGTCGATTGCCCGCACCGCGTCGAGTTCTCCTGCCCGGTCGGCGCCGCCAACAACATGTATTTGCGCGGCCGGCTGCATACGGATCAACGCGTCGTAAAGCGATCGCTCGGCTTCCTGCCCGGCACAGACGATGATCGTATCGGCCGGAATGACCTGCTCCTGCCCGTCCACCTCGATGACCAGACCCTCCGATGCGATCCGGCGATAAGTTACTCCGCCCAGGAATTCGACGCCTGCGCGTTGCAGGGCGGCGCGATGAATCCAGCTTGTCGAAACGGCACCCGGAATTCCCGAAGGCCGGCTGTGCTTGCGGTGCATCAGCGTTATCTGGCGCAGGGGAGGGGGAGGCGCGGTTGCCACCCCGAGCCCGCCGGGTGCCTGAAGACTGAGGTCCAGCCCGTACTCCTGCGCGAAGTCATCTATGCCGGCAGGCTCGTTCGATTGACCCAGCAGGAATGTCGCAACGTCGAAGCCAATGCCGCCGGCCCCGATGATCGCCACCCGGCGCCCGACCACCTTGCGATCGCGCAGCACCTCGACATAGCTGAGGAGGCGCGGATCATCGCCACCGGGAATGTCGAACACGCGCGGGAAGACGCCGGTCGCGACGACGATGTGGTCATAGCCGGCATTGGCCAGTTCCTCCGGCGAACACGGATGGTCGAGAAGTACCGTGACCCGCTCGTCCGCCAGCCGCTGCTCGAAGTAGCGTAGTGCCCCGTTGAACTCGGACTTGCCGGGCACTTCACGCGCCATCAACAATTGGCCGCCGAGCTGTGGGCCGGATTCGAACAGGTCGACCGCATGCCCGCGTGCAGCGGCAGTGAAAGCGAGCGTCATGCCGGCCGCGCCGCCTCCGACAACTGCAATCCGTTTGCGGACCGCGGCAGGGACAATGACGAGGTCGAGCTCGTGTCCTGCTGCCGGATTGACCATGCACGATACGCGCAGGTCGCGCAGGGCGCGGTCAAGGCACGCTTGGTTGCAGGCGATGCAAGGCGCAATGCGATCAGATCGGCCGACTTCGGCCTTTGCGGTAAAATCCGGGTCCGCCAGCAGGGGACGGGCGAGCGAGACGAAGTCGGCGACGCCCGATGACAGAAGGCGCTCCGCGTCGTCGGGGGTATTGATGCGGTTGGACGCGATGACCGGGATGGTCACCGCCTCTTTAACGTTCCGGACTGCATAGGACCAAGCCGCGCGGGGTACGACGGCGGCGATGGTCGGCACTCTCGATTCATGCCACCCGATCCCGGTGTTCAGCATCGTCGCGCCAGCCTGCTCGATCATGGCTGCCAGTTGCCGGGTGTCGTCGCCGGTCATGCCATCAGGCACTAGGTCGACCGCCGAGATGCGGTAGATGACGAGGAAATCTTCAGGTAGGCGCAGTCGGATCGCCTTGACGATTTCGCATGCCAACCGAGCCCGATTCTCCAGCGATCCTCCGAACTCGTCGCGCCGATCGTTGGTGGCAAGAGCCGTGAACTGGTTGATCAGGTAACCCTCGGAACCCATGATCTCAACGCCGTGGTAGCCGAAGCCATGGGCGATTTCGGCCGCGCGTGTGAAATCCTCGATCGTGTCCCATACCGCATCGGTGGAAAGTTCCTTCGGCGCGTAAGGGTTGATCCGCGCCTGGCGGGCAGATGCGCCGACGCAGTCTTCGTGCCGGGCATAGCGCCCCGCGTGCAACAATTGCATGCAGATGCGGGCCTCGGTTCCGCGGACCGAGTCGACGATCGCCCGATGCCACTGGGTGTCCCTTCCCGGGGCGAGCCATGGAGCTCCGGGATCCATCCTTCCTGCCGCATTGGGTGAAACGCCGCCGGTGATGATCATCCCGACGCCACCCTCGGCACGGGCGCGGTAGAACGCGGCGATGCGGTCTTCCGAACGGTCGAGGCGTTCGATTCCGGTATGCATCGCCCCCATGACGATGCGATTGCGAATTGAAACCGGCCCCGATCGCCAGGGCGCGAACAGCTGCGGATAGGGGTGACGCGGCGTCATCGGTTCGACCATTGAGAGCTCCAGAGGTGGCGATTACCGCTAGATCAGCGAGGTGGCCAGCAGCCGGCCCGAATTAACGAGAATGCACGAAATGGGTGCATCAAGACCGCATTCGGTATGCGTCGATAGCAGCGAGATTGCCACATCGTCCAAAGAAGGATTGTATTCGGTCTGATGGATTTCAGGGAGTGGAACGATGGATCCAGATGACATGTACGAGGCGCATCGGGACAACCTGCGGCGCTTTGCCGAGGCGGAGATCAAGCCGTTCGCGGCGATCGTCGACCAGGAAGAGCGATTCCCAACCGAGTCGATCAACGCGCTGTACAAGCTGGATCTGCCGGGTTTGCCTTTCCCGGCAGCGCTTGGCGGTTCGGATGGAGACCTGATGGCCCAGGTCCTGGCGGTGGAAGAGATCTCACGGGTCTGCGCCTGCACGGCACACCTGATGCTTACAAGCTGGGTTGCGATAATGCCGCTGGTGATCGCCGGCACTCCGGAATTGCAGCGCAGCATCGTGCCCGACGTCGCCGCGGGACGAACCCAGGCCAGTTTCTGTCTAACCGAACCGGGCGGGGGATCTGACGTGGCGGGATTGAAAACGACCGCTGAGCAGGTGGCCGAAGGCTGGCGCATTCGTGGTGGAAAGCGCTTCATCTCCAATGCTGGCAAATCAGATTGGTATTCGGTCCTTGCACGCAATGCCGCGGGCGGGTTCGGCATCTTCATGGTACATCGTGATGACCCGGGGCTGGAGTTCGGACGTAACGAGCGCAAGATGGGTACCCGCGGATCGCCTCTGGCCGACGTGGTCTTCAACGACTGCCTGATCCCCCTTGACCGCGTCGTGGGGGACCCTTCCGGTGGTTACGGTATTATGATGGAAATCCTGACCTACAGCCGCCCGTTAATCGCGGCCCAAGGGCTCGGGATTGCCCAAGGCGCGCTTGACGAGGCAATCGCCTATACCAGCCAGCGCACGCAGTTCGGTCAGACGGTATCGCGATTCCAGATGATCCGCGGCATGGTCGCGGACATGACCGCTCAGGTGGAAGCGGCGCGCAGCATGCTGTACCGCTGCGTTGCCATTGCCGGCAAGAACGATGACCGTGCACGGGCGTTTGCGAGCATGGCCAAGCTGGTCTGCACGAATGCAGCCATGTCGGTGACCACTGACGCCGTCCAGCTCCATGGCGGATACGGTTATACGACAGACTATCCGGTCGAGCGGATGATGCGCGATGCGAAGGTGACGCAGATCTGGGAGGGGACCAACCAGATCCAGAAACTGTTGATCGCCAAGCATGCTTACGCGGCATACGAGAGCTGAAAGCATCCGCAATCATTTGGCTGCGGAAAACGCAGGCCGCCGGTCTCGCGTCAGCCCGTTATGACAACGCGGACCATCCCCGGTGGCCGCTTTTCCAGCACGTCGAACGCCTTTTCGATGTCCTTCAAGGGGAAGGTATGGCTGACCAGCCCCTCCAGGGACAACTTGCCGCTCTGCACCAGTTCGGTCACGGCTTGCAGGTCACTAAGGCTGTTCGAATAACTGCCGACGATCTCGATCTCTCGGGTCATCAGGCCAGTGTAGGTGGTTCCGATTGAAACCTTTTCGTCGAGAACCGAACCCAAGACGAGGCGACCCTGCTTTTTCAGCATGCGAACACCCTCAGTCGCCGCGGCCTGGGCGCCGCTGAAATCGATCACCGCGTCTATTTCGCCGAATTCCTTCCGAACTGCACGCCCAGCGCCATCGAGACCCTGAACCACCGGAAATCCTAATCCCCTGACCCGCTGGGCGGTTCCTTCGCTGTGTACGACGGCGATGGCTTGCAGATCGGGGTCGATGGCGCGGCTGATCTGCAAGACGTTTGTGCCGACGCCGCCCGAACCGATCACAACCAGTTTGCCGCCGCGCGGAAGCTGGGCGCGCTGCACGGCATGGTAGGCGGTGGCGACGGCATCGGGCAGAAGTGCTGCCAGATTGGGATCGAGATCGTCCACGGGCACCAGCCGGTTCGATGGCCAGACCATTTCCTCGGCAAGGCCGCCTGCGCGGTGAACGCCGAGCATCTCACCATACGCGCAATAGTGCTCGCGCCCTGACATGCAATCCTCGCACTTACCGCAAGGAAGCAGTGGATGAACCACAACGCGCGTGCCGGGCTGCGGGCCTACGCCCGGGTCCGCCTCGATCACTTCGGCCGCCACCTCGTGGCCGGGGTAAACCGGATATTCCGCGCCGAGTGGCAATTTCATGCCGTGATGGAGATGTAGGTCGGTTCCGCAAATGCCGCAGGCAAGCACCCTTAGCCGGGCCCAGCCGGCCTCACGGGGTTCGCGCGGGGTTGCGGCCAAGGCTATGTGGCCCGGCGAGATGACCACACGCAGATTGTTCGGTTCGGGTTTCATGCGGAGATCTTTAGCTGAAAATCAGCACAGGACTACCGCTCGGTAGGGCTTGGTGGAATTAACGTGTTTACGGTATCGGACAAGGTGAGCTGACACATGCACCTGCAAACGTTGACTTGCTGTGCAATTCAAAACTAGCGTTTTCTTCTGGCTTTGCGGACCCTGTCGGGATCGCGGGCAGGATTCAGCTGCGCCGCCAGAGAGGCAAGCGCGCATCGCACACGGAGATTACGAGGATGAACCAAGCTATTCCACTCGACAAGTTTCGCGAGTTCTTTCTGACCGAGGTTGAAGAAATCTATCCGGAAGTCGCGGAGACGGAAACGGTTCCGGATCGCCTCAACCGTCGTGCCGCCGAAATGGGCTGCTACAAGCTCACCCTGCCGGTGGAATACGGCGGATACGGGATGAGCGTGACCGAATATATGCCGTACCTCGAAGCGGCAGCGGAAGGCCCGGGCATCGGGCGCATGCTGGTTCACACCACAAACGGTATCTGGCGCCCGATCCACCATTACGGCACCGCCGAGCAAAAGGCGATCCTTCCCCGCATGGCCGAAGGAGACTCGGTCGTTGCGTTCTCGCTCACCGAAATGACCGGTGGCACCGGGCGCGATCTCAAGTCAAAGGCCCGCCGCGAAGGCGACACCTGGTATCTCACGGGGGAAAAGCACCTTATTACCTGGGCGGACCGGGCAGACTGGTTCATTATCGTGGCCGCCAGCGATGACCGGGGCGCGCAGGATTCGCTGACCGCGTTCCTGATCCCGCGCGACACTCCAGGGTTTGGTATCGATGCGACACAGCATACGATGGGCCTGCATGGCACCGGTCACGCATTCCTGACCTATGACAACATGGCGGTATCCGACAAGTACCGCCTCGGCGAGGTCGGGCAGGGCCTCGAAGTCGCTCTGTTCTTCCTCGATTACAGCCGCGTATCGCTGTCCAACTCGATGGTCGGCCTGGCTCAGCGCGCCCTCGATGAGGCCGTTCGGTTCTCAAAGCGCCGGACCACCTTCGGCAAGCCGATTGCCACCCGCGCACAGATCCAGACTCACCTCGCCACGATGCAGGCCGACATCGAAGCCGCCCGCCATCTGGTCGCGCATGCTGCTCTGCTGTGTGAACAAGGCAAGGATTTCACTCCCCAGGCCGCTACCGCGAAGCTGTTCAACCTTAACATGATCGGCCGCGTTACCGACCTGTCGCTGCGGGTCCACGGCGGCTGGGGGTACACACGTGAAGCCGTGATCGAGCGCATTTACCGCGACGCGCGCGGGTTCTGGTTCGAGGAAGGCACGGCCGAAATCCAGCAGCTGGTGATCGCGCGCTATGTTCTGGACAAGACTCCAGACGCCTAAGTCTTTTGCTAAGTTGCAAGGCCGGTGACATGAAGCGCGGACTTCGCGTCACCGGCTTTAAGCATCGAGATTTGGGAGCATGATGGTGACAGACGTTAAAGCCCTCTTTCGGCCGTTCGAATACGGACCGCTGAAGCTGCGTAACCGGATCGTCATGCCGGCAATGACGCGCCACCATTCACCTGATAACGTCCCCGGCGACGATGTACGCGACTATTATGCTCGCCGTGCCCAATCGATCGGCATGATCATAACCGAGGGAACCTGCATCAATCACGCTGCGGCCAATGCCTATGAGGGGGTGCCATTCTTCTACGGCGATGAGTCGCTGGCCGGATGGAAAAAGGTCATCGAGGCGGTTCACGCCGAAGGTGCGGCCATCGTTCCGCAACTCTGGCATACGGGATCGGCCCGGCATCCCGGTGCCTCTCCCGACAAGTCGGTGCCCGCCTATACTCCTTCGGGCCTTACGCAGCAGTTGGAGCCGCTGTGCCACGAAATGACGGAGCAGGACATTGCCGATGTCGTCCAGGCGTTTGCGGTAGCGGCTGCCGATGCGCAGGAGCTGGGATGCGACGGCGTGCAGATTCACGGGGCCCATGGCTATCTGATCGACGAGTTTTTCTGGGAGAAGAGCAACCGCCGAACAGATCGTTATGGCGGTAGCCTCGCCAATCGCGCGCGTTTTGCTGTCGAGATCGTTGCCGCCATTCGCGACCGGGTCGGCCCGGAATTCCCAATCATCTTGCGCTGGTCGCAATGGAAACAACAGGACTACAAGGCGCGGCTGGTCAACGATCCGAAGTCGCTGGAAGCATTTCTGGAGCCGCTGGTCGAAGCCGGTGTCGACATCTTCGATTGTAGTACGCGTCGCTATTACCAACCCGAATTTGAGGGATCAGACCTCAATCTTGCGGGCTGGGTGAAGAAAATTTCCGGCAGGCCGACCATAACTGTAGGCAATGTGGGCCTGGATGGCGACTTTATGGCCGATGATAATAGCCGGGTCAGCATTCAGGCGGCCCAGACACGTTCGCTAGATGATTTGATGGCCCGGTTAGAATCGGAGGAGTTCGATCTCGTCGCTGTAGGCCGCGCACTGCTTGCTAATCCCGACTGGGCCGCGATCGTGAAATCCGGTGACTTTTCCGCCTTGAAGCCCTTCACAAAAGACGCATTGAGACGGTTGACCTAGGGTCTTGGATCGGAAGGCCGGTATGGCTGTGATCTGTCAGAGGGTGCAGGTCAGCCTCTTCAAAGTTCCCCCTGCAACCTCGTGCGGTTCGCCAAGGCGTTTCATCAGATGCTGCCGGCGTATGTCCTCGATTATTCTGCCCGAGTCATCGCAGCCGCAGAAGTTTTGATGACTCCAGGTGTGACGCAGTTCACGGTCACCGCCGGCGCCCGAATTCGACGGAAATTGAATAGCTGCGGTCTGCGTCCGGGGGGATGCCCCCAGCGGATCGCAGACCGCCTCTTGATGTCAGATCAGCGGTCGAAGAACCACGCCACCAAGTGGTTGAAATCTTCGGGCTTTTCCCACTGCACCCAGTGGCCGCAGTTGGGCAGGAGGTGGAGCGACGCG
>DASULD010000086.1:0-2131 GCA_036278355.1 Sphingobium sp. | reverse complement strand
AACCCGCCCCAGTAGGTTTGCGCGAGCAGGTCGAAGAATCCGTATCGTCCTGTCTGTGTGCCCTCGCGTGGGAGGGGTTTCATGTCAGCGTCGAACAGCACCGGGATGCTCATCGGCATGACGTGATAATTGCCATTACTGCAGCGCGGCGACTGGCACATCACCTCGGACATTCCATAGCACGTCCCCAACCGCTCCATACCGAAGAAGTCGCAGACATAGGCCTCCCAGTCCGGCAGATCGTGCTTGAAGCCCTTCAGTCCACCACCGTAAAATGCGATAGACCCTGGCGCAAAGGAGGGCTTCACGCCTCTGTTCGCGCCGTCGATCGCGGTGCGCAACAGATCTCCGCCGAGGCCCGAAATCTTGACGCGCTTGCCCCTGTAGCCCTCGAACAATGCCTCGAACCAGTCGGCGAGGTCCTGCGGACGGCGCTTCGCCAGCGCAATCATGTCCTGGCGAGCACTGAGCAGTGCCGGATCGAGGCCCAGCTTTTCCAGTTCGCCGCGGTCCTCCGCTGCCTGCATCCGGCCCGCGAGCGACATCAAGTCGGCCGACATGTGGGTCTGGTAAAGCGTATGGTAGTGTTCGGCGCCGCCCGCAGCGAGGGTATTGAACATCATCGGGACCTTGAGCGCCGTCTGGTGCCCGCCGCGATAGGACGGCGCAAAGGTTTCAACCTTGTCCGTATAGGGATCGACGCCCAAGCTTGCGTGCAGCATTTGCATATAGCTGCGCTCCCAGGCGGGATATTCGGTCTGCGACCGTGGAACGAAGCTGAGCTTGCCAGTGGTGCCTGACGAGGTGGTGACGAGCATGCCGAATTCATCGAGCCGGTCGAGCCAGGCCTCGATGGTGGTCAGCCCGTTCAGATCCATGCCGGAGAGGTCATGGGTTGTCAGGCGGCCGAGCCATGCATGGAGCTTCGGAATATTGCGAGTCTCGATCAGCGACAGCGGATAGTTCTTGAAGACGCGATGGTCGAACATCAGCGGCAAGGCATCCTCGATCCCATCGACACGGGTGATGCCTTCCTTTGAGGCAAGTTTGTCGAGCGCCGGAAGCGATCCGCTCATCTGCCGGAACCGGTGCCTGAGTGCCTCGGTCTGCGCTTCAAGGCATTCGCGCCAGCTCATCGCATAGAGAGCCTCGAACCCGAGCTCGGCCCAGCGCTCCGGGTGGTGAGGATCGAGCACCATTTCTGTCGCAACCGCAGCCTCGGCCATTCCACTCTCCATCGATTTCGTGTTGATCACCTTCTTAGCACGTTGCACAATGATGATCAAATGCGGTGGATCCAGCCGCCACGAGAAAGGAATCAGGTGAACTTGTTGAGCAGACCGTCCAACAGCGCCCGGACCTCGTCATGACCTTCGGTCATGCCCAATGCGGCCTCCCGGGCCATCACCAGCGAGGTGCTGTGAAGGATGAAGGCGAGCGCCGTCGGGGTTGCCGGCGAAATGTCGATGTCACGCGCCTCGGCATCCTTGGCAATCACCTCCGAGTGCAGCTTGCGCGACTCGGACAGGAAGCGGGTATAGACCTCTCGCACACGCTCGTTGTGGCTGGCGAGCGATACGAATGCGAACGACATCCGCGCGTCGACCCCTTCATTGAGATCCTTCCAGATCGCTGCGACCGGCTTGTGGGAGCGGGCGTCCTTTTCGTATCGGGCCATCCCTCGTTCGGTGCGGCGCTGGAAAGTAGCCACCAGGAGGTCGTCCATCGACTTGAAATAATAGTAGACGAGGCTCTGCTGGATATCCGCGACTTCAGCCACCCTGCGCGACGAAACCGCAGCATAGCCCTCATCGCGGATAACCTTTTCGGTCGCGTCCATAATGGCATGCGAAATTTCGGAATTGCGCGGACCGAACCGCCGTTTGGAAGCCACAGTCATCCCCTCATCGACCAAGGTGAAGGGGTGTTAGACCCTACAAAACAGCTTTACAATTTGCGATGGCGCCGCAGTACCGCTTTCCGTAACCCGGCGCGCCCCGCCGCACCCATCCTGGCACGTTCGCGAAGATCACGCAAAAATCGGGAGACTCAATATGACCGAGACGCAACGCGTTGTTGTCGTAACTGGCGCCAGTTCGGGCATCGGCCTGGAAACCGCGAAGGCCTTTGC
>DASULD010000085.1:0-3262 GCA_036278355.1 Sphingobium sp. | reverse complement strand
CCTGCTGACGCCGACCGCGCCAAGCGCCGCCTTCGCACTGGGCGAGAAGCAGGCCGATCCGCTGGCGATGTATCTCAATGACGTGTTCACGGTGCCCGCGAGTCTGGCGGGGCTTCCGGCCATGTCCGTTCCGGGCGGGCTTGGCAGCACGGGTCTGCCCCTGGGGCTTCAGATCATCGGCAAGCCTCTGGACGAGCAGGGCGTGCTGAATGCCGCGCTGGCGCTGGAAGAACGCGCGGGCTTCACGGCGCGGCCGGGGAAGTGGTGGTGAGAATGAATCTGTCCGCGGCTGGTGAATGGATTGCGTGGGCAGGCGTCGTCATCCCTCTGACTGCTCTAACCTGACTTTCTGAGGGCGAGATGAGGCGAGTAGCATTTAAGACGACGATCATGGACCAGCGGGGGAATGTGTTTCTCCCATACGCGATGCGTCGGCGACTTGGACTTCGTGGTACTGGCGCGCTTGAATTTTCAGTGGGAGACGACGGCGCGGTCGTCGTCCGAAAGGCTCCGGATCAGAAAATTGGAACGCAGAAAACACATGACTGAAGCAACCTATCGCATAGACGGAGCAACCGGCGAGTGGGAGGTCGTGATCGGCCTGGAGGTGCATGCGCAGGTTACGTCCAACGCCAAGCTGTTTTCCGGCGCGGCGACGGCGTTCGGCGCGGAGCCCAACACGCAGGTCTCCCTCGTCGATGCGGCCATGCCGGGAATGCTGCCCGTTCCGAACCGGGAGTGCATCCGTCAGGCGGTGCGCACCGGCATGGCGATCGATGCGCAGATCAACCGCTGGTCGCGGTTCGACCGCAAGAATTACTTCTACGCCGACCTGCCTCAGGGATACCAGATCAGCCAGCTTTATCACCCGCTCGTGGGCGAGGGCGAGATAGAGATCGCTCTCGATGACAAGGACCCCGATGGCGCGGTCAAGACCATCGGTATAGAACGCATCCATGTGGAGCAGGACGCGGGCAAGCTGATGCATGATCAGCATCCCACCCGCAGCTATGTCGACCTTAACCGATCGGGCGTTGCGCTGATGGAGATCGTCAGCCGTCCCGATATGCGCTCCCCCGCCGAAGCCGGCGCTTATCTGCGCAAGCTGCGCACGATCCTGCGATATGTCGGCAGCTGCGACGGGAACATGGAGGAAGGGTCGATGCGCGCGGACGTCAACGTTTCCGTGCGCAAGCCAGGGGAGGCGCTGGGCACGCGCACGGAGACGAAGAACGTCAACTCCGTCCGCTTCGTCATGCAGGCGATCGAGCATGAGGCGAACCGTCAGGTCGACCTTATCGAAGGCGGCGGCCGGGTGGTGCAGGAGACGCGCCTGTTCGATCCCGACAGCGGCACGACACGATCGATGCGGTCGAAGGAAGACGCCCACGATTATCGCTATTTCCCCGACCCGGATTTGCTTCCGCTGGAGCTGGACGATGCGTTCCTTGCCGAATGCCGCGCGTCCCTGCCCGAGTTGCCCGACGCGAAGCGCCGCCGTTATGAGCAGGCGCTGGGCCTTTCCGCCTATAATGCGGCGGTGCTGACGGCGGAGGCGGAGACGGCGCGCTGGTTCGAGGCGCTGGTCGCGACAAGCGCGAAACGGCAGGGCAAGAGCAAGGGCGACGTCGCGAAGGCGGCCGCCAACTGGCTGTTGTCCGAGCTGTTCGGCGCGCTCAACCGCCTTGGCCGATCGCTGGACACCTCGCCCGTGACGCCGGAGCAGGGCGCGGAGCTGCTGGCGCTGGTCGCCGACGGAACCATTTCGGGGACGATTGCCAAGCAGGTCTTCGAAATCATGCTGGACACGGGCGAGGAACCGGGCAAGATTGTCGAGGAGCGGGGGCTCAAGCAGACATCGGATACGGGCGCGATCGAGGCGGTTGTGGCGAAGGTTCTCGCCGACAATGCCGACAAGGTCGCGCAGTACAAGGCAGGCAAGGAGGCCCTGTTCGGCTTCTTCGTCGGCCAGACGATGAAGGCGATGGCGGGCAAGGCCAACCCGCAGATGGTGAATGAACTGCTGAAGAAGGCGCTGGGGTAGGCGCTTTCTTGCTCGAATAACAAAGTCAGTTGCAGTGCCGAGATCTCGTGACTAAGTGTTTCCGTATCAAGAGCGGGAGGGGGCGCTTGAAACGAGAACTGATGACGTGCGTCGGAGTGAGTTTTTTGGTCGCTTCTTCGCCAGAGGTTCAGGCCCGCGAATATTATTATTTTCACAAAACGGGCATCGCTAAAGAGCAATTTTCGGCCGACCGCGCTGAATGCGAACGGCTGTCCGGGGGTATTCATCGTCGGGGCTCTCGGACGATCTATGTGCCCCAGTACAACAATCTCTCGGCGGGCCAGAACGCAGCGGCCGTAGCCATAGCTTCATTGTTTGCCGGGATGATCTCTGGCGGGCAGGACCGCAAGACGATGAGCATCGTCGAGCGCACGTGCATGGCCGACAAGGGTTATGATCGTTACCGAGTGGACAGAACCGTTGTGCAAAACATCGAAAAGCTTCCAACGCAGGAGGAACGCCTTGAGCGACATTTTGCGATGGCTGCAACCTCCGATCCCGTGGGCGAGGAGGTCGTCGAATGAGTCACGCGTCATCAATCGGACGAATATGCGTCTGCTTCGCGCTGATTTTTGGAACGTCCGCGACTGCGAAGGAAAAAATGGATTCCAGGGCAGCCTACATCATTGTCGACATTGGCGATTGGGAGGATGGGCTCATGCAGGGTGTCGATATGCCGGGTGCCATTACTATCGCTCGGTACGATGCTGAAAAGCAAGACATTCGTGGTGGAGATCTTTCACCCGGGACGGCATTGCCCAAAAAAGTGTCGCCGCGTTTGACAATTAACCGCAATCCTGTCGTGAAGACGAAGGGCATGCGTCAGTATCTTATTAAGGTTGAGCCGGACGTTTGGGTGATCGAAGCCGCGAATGGCACCGCCTTCTCTCTGGGCAGCAAGATGTTTGAGATCAAACCCGGCGAGGTGGTTGACCTCGGGGTGTTCAAACCCAAAACAGATTGGTTGCAAGGGGAGAAGCCGAAGGCGATGGCCAGCGGTATGCTTGGAGCTGTCTTTTTCGGTTCATTCCGCCCTAAAACACCGCGTCCCAACTGGGTAGAGTGGCATAAGCGAACGGCACAGGATTTACCATTACCTCCCGAGTTTAAGGGCGGAGAGGTCCGCGAGGCTACGTATGTCGATGGGGTGACCTTTGGGAATTACCTCGGGGGGCTTGTCAATAGGTTGGGGGGGCG
>DASULD010000084.1:0-20433 GCA_036278355.1 Sphingobium sp. | reverse complement strand
GCAACGCCGCTGGGTCCGCTGCTCGGCAAACTCGCCGACAGCCTGACGGCCCTGCAATCGGACAACGATCTCAGCGGCCGATTTGTGCTGGAGCCGACGAGCATCCGCTTTTCAGCCCTCGATCTTCAGGGCGCGCGGGGCGCGCATATCGGCCTTAGCAGCGGCGGTGGTCTGTCGCGTTCCCTGACGGATGGACTTTGGTCGCTCGACGGTGCGGTGACCAGTGGCGGCGGCGGGCTTCCTGAAATGGCGCTCCGCCTGAGTCGGCGTCCCGACGGCGGCATGGCCGGACAGATGTTCGTTCAACCCTATAAGGCCGGGGACGCAAGGTTCGATGTGGAGCCTGTGCGCTTCGCCGCGGCGCCCGGCGGCATTACGAATATCACGACCAGCTTGCGTCTTGACGGGCCGCTTTCCGATGGCTCGGTGCGCGGGCTGGAAGTGCCGATTGTCGCGGCATGGGGTTCGCATGGGCTCAGTGTCAATCCCGCCTGCGTGCCGGTACGCTTCTCGTCTCTCAGTGCGGGGCCGATGCGCCTGGGCCGGTCCGCGTTGCGGCTGTGCCCGGTCGGTGGCGCGATGTTTACGCTGCGAGGTGGAAAGATGGGCGGCGGCGTGTCCGCTGCCTCGCCCCGTCTCACCGGCAGGATCGGTGACGCACCGCTGCACCTTTCGGCTCGGACGGCGCGCTACATGACGAACGAGGGCAGCTTTGTTCTCGACGGTGTCGGCATGCGTCTGGGCGCGGCCGAGGCTCCGGTCCTGTTGTCGGCGGCGCGGCTGACTGGTGGAGCGGTACGCGGCGGTGCCGGGGGGCGTGCAAGCGGCATCGCGGCACAAATCGGTACGGTGCCGCTTCTGGTGCGCGATGCGGATGCGCGCTGGACGCTTGTCAATGGCGCTCTGGCGCTCGCCGGGGCACTGACCGTGCTTGATGATGCGAACCCGGATCGCTTCAATCCGATGCGTTCCTCCGACTTCCGCTTTACGCTCGGCGGTGGCCGTATCGAGGGGACAGGATCGTTGCATCTTCCCGGCAGGGACCGCATCATCGCCGATGTCCGCCTCTGGCACAGCCTGGATACCGGCGCGGGACATGCTGACTTCGCCGTCGATGGTCTGCGCTTCGACAAACAGCTTCAGCCTGACGAGATTACGCCGGTCGCGCTTGGCGTGGTCGCCAATGTCGACGGCGTGGTGACCGGAAAGGGCCGAATCGCCTGGACCGGCAATCAGGTCACCAGCTCCGGTGAATTCTCGACGCAGGACACGGATCTCGCCGCTGCCTTCGGCCCCGTGCAGGGCCTGTCGACCCGCATCCGCTTCACCGATCTTCTTGGTCTTGTTACTGAACCGGGACAAATGATGACGCTGAAAAGCGTTCATCCCGGCATAGAAGTGCGTGACGGTGTCATCCGCTATGCGCTGTTGCCTGGTCAACGTGTCTCGATAGAGAGTGGCCGCTGGCCCTTTGCGGGCGGCGATCTGGCGCTCTTGCCGACGGTGATGGACATGAGCGCGGAGCAGCCGCGTCGCCTTGCCTTTCGCGTTGTCGGCCTGGATGCGGGGGCGTTCATTCAGACGCTGGAACTGGAAAATATCTTTGCGACGGGCACCTATGACGGCCTTCTGCCGATGGTTTTCGATGCCAATGGCGGGCGCATTGAGGGTGGCCTGCTGACCGCGCGGCAGTCGGGCATGCCGCCGCTGGTGATTGATAGCACCCGGGGCCTCGACATTCCCTGCGATCCTGACCGCCAGGGTGGGCGGCTTTCGTACGTTGGCCAGGTGTCGAACGAAAATCTCGGACGCTTTGGCAAACTCGCCTTCGATGCGCTCAAGGATCTCCAGTACAAATGCCTCACGATCCTGATGGATGGCGCTCTCGATGGCGAGGTGGTGACGCAGGTCGCGTTCAACGGCGTCAACCGCGGCAGGTTGTCGAGCGTACCCTCGCCGATCGCCAGCCAGTTCGTCGGCCTGCCCTTCATCTTCAACATCACCATCGCCGCGCCGTTCCGGGGCCTTATCAACACCGCGCGCTCATTCGTCGATCCGTCGTTGCTGATTCGTCAGCATCTGGGTGAGGGCGTGGTGCCGGCGCTGCAAAACAAGCTTGCCGTTCAGCCGGCGGAAAGCGACACTGTGCAAACAGGGGGAAGAAAATGAGAGAAACTTTTGAGGAGCGGAAGGCATTGCGCGCATGGTTTGCCGTACCTCTGCTCTGTGTAACGGCCAGTTGTATCACCGTTAAGGCGCCCGATAAGCCGATCGAGATCAACCTCAATGTGAAGGTGCAGCAGGAGGTCGTGGTCCGATTGCAGAAGGATGCCCAGGAATTGATCGAAAACAATCCGGAGTTGTTCCCCGAATGACACGCAAGACCCTTTTCCTCACCGCCGCGCTGGGCACTCTGGCCGCCGGCTTCATCCTCTCCGGTCCCGCGCGCGCGCAGGCGTCTGTCGCGCAGGCGCTGTCGGCCGGAGCGGCCGGTGAGCAGTCGGACGGCTATCTCGGTGTCACCGGCTCCGCAAGCCCCGCGGTGCGCGCGGAGGTGGAGGCGATCAACATCAAGCGTCGTGCCGCCTACACCGACCTCGCGGCCAAGCGCGGGGTGACTGTTGCCGACGTCGCGGCCGCCACCGGATGCCAGACGCTTGCCAGCCGGGTGAAACCCGGACAGGTATATCGTATCGGTACCGGCCCGTGGCAGACCAAGGGCAACGATCCCATTGCGCTGCCCGCCTACTGCGCGACCGCCGGCCAATAGCGCTTCGGCCGCGCCGCGCATTGCGGCATGCGGTGCTTTCCCTGCCCGTCGATGCGCGGTTGACTTGCATCTTTCCCCTTTCTAAACGGGCCGCGCCTTGACGGGCGCTGTTTCCCCGTTTCATGCGTTCTTTTCCCGTCGCTATCGTTGGGAAGAAGGAGGTTGAAATGGCGGAAAATGGACCCGGGCAAGACCCTGTTGGCGAAGATCCGCGTATCGCCTCGCTCGAAAAGCGAATCGAGCAGGTGGAACGGACCGAACGGATCAGGACTGGTCAGCGCGACGAGAAGGCGGATGCAAACACCCGCCTCGGCAATCGTGTGCTGGCGGAACTGGTCGGGGGACTTGCCGGTGGCGCGTTGATTGGCTGGGTCCTTGACAAGCTTTTCGACACGTCCCCCTGGCTCCTGCTGGCTTTCCTCTTTCTGGGGATAATCGTGGCCTTCAGGAACATTATCAGGATTTCAACGCAGCGCCCGAAGCAATGACGGCGCTGTCGTCGCAGATGAGTTCAGGTTTAGGGGCACAGCGTGGCACAATCCGGTAAGATTGACCCGATGCATCAGTTTACGATCGAGCCGATGTTCGGCACCGGTCACTGGGCACTCGGAGGATACAATATTGCCTTCACCAACAGCGCGTTGTGGATGGTGGCGTCTGCCGTCCTGCTGTGGGTGTTCGTTGCCGGGGGTATGAAGCGTCAGCTCATTCCCGGTCGCTGGCAGATGATGGTCGAATTCTTCACCGGGTTCATTGACAACCTGCTGATCGCGAACGTCGGCGATGCGGGCAAGAAATATGTGCCCTACATCTTCTCGCTGTTCATGTTCATCCTTATCGCGAACCTGATCGGCCTGCTGCCGCTTGGCCTGGTCGGTGTGCACCCCTTCACCTTCACCAGCCATTTTACCATTACCGGGGCGCTGGCGATCCTCAGCTTCTCGATTGTGCTGATCGTCGGCTTTTTCCGTCACGGGCTGCACTTCTTCTCGCTCTTCGTGCCGCACGGCACCCCCCTGCCGATGATTCCGTTCATTTTCGTCATCGAACTGGTGTCGTTCATGGTGCGCCCGTTCAGCCTTGGGCTGCGGCTGTTCGTCGCCATGACCGCCGGCCACGTGCTGCTGAAGGTGCTGGCGGGTTTCGTCATCAACTCGACCAATGCGGGTGCGGGCTTCGGGGTCCTCGTGGGCGTACCCAGCTTCCTGCTCATGGTCGGCATCAGCGCGCTTGAAATGCTGGTCGCGGTCATCCAGGCCTATGTGTTTGCGCTGCTGGCGTCGCTCTACATCAACGACGCCGAAAATCTTCACTGAGTTTCCCAATCCACACGAAACAAGTTCTAGAAAAGGAGTTATCAACATGGACGCAGAAGCCGCAAAGCTGATTGGTGCTGGTCTCGCAGCCATCGGCGCTGGCATGGCCGCGCTGGGCGTGGGCAATGTCTTCGGTTCGTTCCTGGAAAGCGCGCTGCGCAATCCTTCGGCCGCCGACGGTCAGCAGGGTCGCCTGTTCATCGGCTTCGCCGCTGCAGAGCTTCTTGGCCTGCTGGCGTTCGTCGTGTCGATGATCCTGATCTTCGTCGCCTGATCACGCGACGTTCTGTATGAGGGAACGGCCGGGTTGATGCCCGGCCGCTCTCCACCCGATCCTACGGACAGGTGCGATGCCCCAGATTGCTCAGCTAGCCGCGACCTACAGCTCCCAGATTTTCTGGCTGCTGCTGACATTCGGCTTCGTCTTCTTCGTCGTTGGTCTCGGCATGCTGCCGAAGATCCAGTCCACGGTACAGGCGCGCGATTCCAAAATCGCGGAGGATCTGGCCCGCGCCAAGGCGGCTTTCGCTCGCGCGGACGAGGTAGAGGAAGAGCATCGCACGCGTGACAATGACGCCCGCGCCTCGGCACAGGCGGTTGTCGCTGCGGCCAAGGCGGCCGCCGCCAAGGACGCCGAGAAGAAGATCGCGGCCGAGGACAAGAAGATCGCGACGAAGATCGCCGAGGCGGAGGAGGCGATCCGCGCCTCGTCGGCCAGGGCACTGGGCGAGATCGAGGCCGTCGCTGCCGATGCTGCGCGGGATATGGTCGCGAAGATTTCCGGCGCGTCGGTTGGTCCTGATGCCGCCACCAAGGCTGTAAAGGCGGCTCTCAATGGCTGAGCAGGTTGAACTCAATCCGGATTCGCACGCAGTGGCCCAGAATCTTGAAAACGCCGACAAGGTACAGGACCTCCAGGGGGAGGTGCACGCCAGCACGGAAGCGCATGGCGGCCCGGCCACCCACGCGCCGGAGCCCAGCGTCTTTGGCCTGAATGCGACCGCCTGGGTCAGCCTCGCGATGGCAGTGTTCTTCGCGATCCTGATCTGGAAGAAGGTGCCGGCCCTCATAGGCAAGGCGCTGGACGATCGGATCGCGGGCATTCGCAGCCAGCTCGATGAGGCCGCAAAGCTGCGCGCCGAGGCCGAGGCGCTGAAAGCGGAATATCAGGCAAAACTCGCCAATGCCGAGAAGGACGCGGCTGCATTGAAGTCCCGCGCGGAGGAAGAGGCGGCGCTGCTGCTTTCCGACGCCAAGACGAACACCCAGGCGCTGATCAAGCGTCGTCAGAAAATGGCCGAGGACAAGATCGCTGCCGCCGAACGCGCGGCTATCGCGGACATCCGCGTGAAGGCTGTAAGTGCGGCGACCGCCGCCGCCGCCGCCCTCATTGCTGAGAATCACGACGCGAAGGCCGACAAGGATATGGTCGACGGCACGATCAAGTCCCTCGGCACGATCAACTGACCGCTCGGATCAAAGCGGATTCCGGTCAGCTGGAATACGATCTGACTCGGTCAATCGGAAGCCCCTCCAGCCGCCGCACATAGTACGCGCGCTCACGCCAGTTCTTGCTCCTGTTCCTTTCCTGCGTCGGACGCAGGTCAATGCGATCGCGGGCACGGCATAAGATACCCGTCGGCTCGTGAAGGCCTGAATGGCGCCGACCCGGAGAAAATTGCCCGCAGGAGGTGCCGATCCTGACGCGCGGATCGTGTTCCTCTCTCCCTTCCAGTTCTCTCAGTTCTAAGAGGTTTGCGGACGTCTCTGCTGGTTCACACTGGCCTGCCGAGACGACGGCGATCAAACGATTCAGGAGAGGCTGCCATGACGGTCGAAGGCTTGACAGGGTCAGGGGTGGAAACACTGGATCGGGCGGTTCGCGGCGATCCAATCACCGGTGATCGCTATTACAGCAAACGCTGGGCCAGGGCCGAATGGGAGCACGTCTGGACGAAGGTCTGGCACATCGGCGGCATGGCGTCGGACCTGTACGATCCGGGCGATTTCCTCACTCATAATATCGGTCGCGAATCCGTGGTGATGCTAAAGCAGGAGGACGGTTCGGTTCGAGCCTTCTACAATGCGTGCAAGCACAGGGGCAATCGGCTCGCCTGGGCCGAGGTGGGCGGGGCACCCTTCCTTGTGTGCAGTTACCATGGTTGGAAATACGCGCCTGACGGAACGCTGGCGTCGGTGCAGGACCCCGATGATTTTGCGGCGGGTTCCCCCTGCGGCAAGGTAAGCCTGGAGGAGATTCCCTGCGTCCAATGGGGGGGCTTCGTCTGGTTCAACATGGACAGGGACGCCGCGCCGCTGGGGGCGTGGCTGGGGCCGATGGCCGAGCTGCTCGATCAGTGGAAAATGGAACGCATGACGCGCGTGCTGGCGCTGGCCGCCGACGTGCCGTGCAACTGGAAGGTTATTCGAGACAATTTCAACGAATCCTATCATCTGCCGACGCTTCATCCGCAGATCGCCGACGTCATCGACGACGCGCTCGAAAGCACGGTCTTCGAAATGTACCCCGGTGGCCACAACCGGATGATCATGCAGGGCCTGAAGCCTTCGGGCCGTTATCCGTCGGCGGACATTGTGGAAGCGCCGCTCGCCGAAGCCCTGAGATTCTGGGGCCTTGATCCAGCCGATTTCGAGGGCAAGGCAAGTCGGGCGCGCTCGGCGATCATTACCCAAAAGCGCAGGCTTTACCGCGAGAAAGGGCATCCGCATTATGAGGGGATGGAGGACAGCGCGCTGGTCGATTACCACCATTGCACGCTGTTTCCGAACATCACCTTCACCATGTGGCCCGATGGCGTGCAATTGCTGCGGTCGGAGCCGCATCCGACCGATCCGGAGCGGTGTATCTTCGATCATTGGTTCATGGCCCATCGGATCG
This sequence comes from Sphingobium sp., assembly GCA_036278355.1. GTDB lineage: Bacteria > Pseudomonadota > Alphaproteobacteria > Sphingomonadales > Sphingomonadaceae > Sphingobium. The sequence continues at coordinate 13,448 of DASULD010000084.1, read as the reverse complement.
GCGACAGTGACGCAGTGATCGGTCCGATGGGGCCGGTGGCCTTCCGTCATGCCGACCGCGAGACTGTGGTGTTCGGTGAGAAGTCGCTTGGCGATGTCGCGGATCAGGATCTCAGCGTCGCCATCGGTCAGCAGCAGGGCCTGCATTCGCGTGGGTATACCGGCGGCATCCTGACCGGCCAGGAAAAGCGTGTGCAGTCGTTTCATGAGCAGCTGAACGACATGTGCGGCATTCACGACTGACGGCCCGCGCATGGAAAAGCAGGACGCAGAGGATTCCGCCGACGAAAGCGCATCCCGGCACCAGATCGTCGAGCTGACGGAGGCATTCTGCCGCAGCATCGACCGGTGTGATGAAGCGTCCTTGGCGGCGATGTTTCATCGCGACGGTATGGTTTCCAGCGGTGTCTTCATGGGCAGCGGCAGCCAGTTCGCGGCGGAGATATGCCGAACCGTAAGGGCCGTGTTCAACCGGACCTTTCACACCATAACCAGTCAGCGCCTCGACATTCGCGGTGAACAGGCCACTGGTGAGACCCATATCGTGATCGTCGGCGCCATGACGCGGGACGATGGCGCTCCGGCCGAGATAGTGTCACACGGCGTCTATTTCGACAGGTTTGAACGGAGATCCGGCGTCTGGAAGTTCCTGGAACGCCGGTTCCTGTGCGACTGGGCGTTCGAAGGATCGCCAGCCGATGCGGAAAACGTCGACCGCGGCAACCGAACCGGGCGGTCGCCGGTCGGCGCGAGCCGGCTGTTGCATTAGACCGGATCGCCGCTTCGCCCGGTTTATAGCTCGCCGTTCACATATTTTGCGACGGTGTTCTGAAACTGGCGGATCTGGATTTCCTGGTAATTGGCGAGCTGGACCATGCCGGTCATCGTCGCCTTCAGGCCAGTTTGAACATGTGGTAGATTACCCATGTCCTGTTCGAACACGTCGCCGAGAATCCCGAGTTCAGGCGCCTCGGTCCATTTCTGATCGAGACCGAGGAACTTCATTGGCGGCGCCTTGGGACGGGGTTGGCCCGGGGGCACGCGGGTGATGACGCGGACTTCCATCAGGCAATGGTCGACATCGTGCCATGGCCGCCAGCGATAGACGATATTCGGCTGAAATCCGGCCCAGGGGCTGAAGTTGGGGAAGACGTTGTAAAGGATCGCGTCCATCATCTCCGCGTCGGACGCAAAGCTCACGTCGTGACCGAACATTCTGGTCGTTGTCTCGCGCAGCGATGCGCCGAGTGCGGCTCGCGCGCTCGTCCCTTCGGGCACATTGACGTTGTAACCCCCATCCGCCGCCGATCCATCGTCATAATTGTCGGATGAGCGGCCATTATATTTCACGAATTCGTCGACGATCCACTGCTGCTCCTTGCCTTGCGGATCGATATGCGGCGACATGGTGCCGAACGGCGTGACTGTCATGTTCACCCAGTCGCCGTAAATATTGTAAAGGGAGTTGGCGTCGCCCGTAAACGGCAGAAGCTGCGGGTGGGTGATGACCGTGTGCCAGCTTTCCATGAAGGCTTCCATCACGACCTTCCAGTTCGCCGGCACAACCTTGCCCACCCAGACTGCGGTTGCGCACTCCTCGTGACGCCAGCGCTTGAAGTGATCGGGCATGGGCGCAAGATATTCTTCCAGGCTTGGTCCCTCGGACGACTGGCGGATGAAAATGTACCCGCCCCAACGGCCGACGCTGACCTCGGGCAGTTTCATCTCTTCGTTACGGATGTGCGAAAAGTCCCAGCGGCACGGCATCTGCTTGAGCGTGCCGTCGTTATTCCAGGTGAAACCGTGGAAGGGACATTGGAGCTCGGCGGTCCAGCCGTCTTCCGTCTTCAGCTTGCGGCCACGATGAAGGCAGACATTGGCAAAGGCGCGCACGGAGCCGTCTTGCTGACGCAGCACGATGAATGATTTGCCGGCATTCTCATAAACGACATAGTCGCCGGTTTCGGGCAGTTCCTCTTCGCGCGCGGCGAATTGCCACACCCGGGGCCACATCTTCTGGTTTTCCAGTTCGAAGAAAGCCGGGTCGGTATAGCGTGCGGCCGGGATCGGCTCGGACCCCAGATTTTCATATACGTCGGTATAGAGGAATTCCGGCACAGGATTGGTGTCCGCCAGCGCGAGGTCGCGCACGGATGGTCCAGGGCAGCGCGAAAGCGGTTCGCCCTTTATCCTCGACCCTTCCTGGATTTTCGGATCACTCTCACCCATCGGTCAATCTCCTGAGTTGCGGTCCCGCGCCTTCACGCCCCTGGTCATTGGGTGACCAGGCCACCATCGACCACGAATTCGGCACCGGTGATGTTTGGGGTCGTCGGATGCGAGGAACGCGATCATGGCTGCAATATCATCCGGTTCGCCCATCCGTCCCATGGGTATTGCGGCGACGGTTCGATTAAACACCTCGGCGCTGGCGCGTTGCCGGGTCAACAGGCGCGCTGGGGCAAAGCCGATTCCGCCGGCCGATGCGGCGCCGGTTACCAGCGCGACCCTTTTCTCAAGATTGATCATGACGTGCCGCGCGCACCCTCTCTTCGATGGGCAGATGGTGCCTGAAGGCGCGGGCCGCGCAACTAGCGCTAGTCAGAGGGATGCCGGAACATGAACTGCTACCTATGAGCATCGGGAGTTTCTCACCCTGGCCGGTGGGTATAGGTTGCGGATCGGCAAACAGGTAAGACCGGACGTGCGCGAGAGGTGAGGCATGGGATATTATGACGCAATCGGCCAAGAGGCCGAGAAGATGCTGGAATATGTAGAGACCGGCACGACCCACTCGGCCGATGCCAGTTTCGAGGTGCCGGTCAGCGCATACACCGATCCGGAAATATTCGCGCGCGAACGCGCCGAGATTTTCATGAAGCTCCCGCTGCTTGCCGGCTTGTCCGCCGAAATTCCTAATCCCGGCGATTACAAGGCGCTGGAGATGCTCGGCAAGCCCGTATTGATCACGCGCCGGGGCGACGGCAGCGTTGCGGCGATGCTCAACGTCTGCACGCACAGAGGCATGATCCTGCGGCCAGAGGGGCATGGGAATGCCCGACGCTTTTCCTGCCCCTATCACGCATGGACGTTCGGCAACGACGGAAAGCTCATAGGAGCGGCAGAGCCGCACAAGTTCGGTCCTGTTTGCAAGGAAGACCGTAACCTGACTGCGCTTCCGGTGGCTGAGGCGGGCGGGATCGTGTGGATATGTCTGACGCCGGGGATGGAGTTCGATATCCGCGACCATCTTGGTGGAATGCTGGACGATCTGGAGGTTTATGGCCTCGGCAAATGGCATTTCTGCGGGCAACGGCGGATCTACGGACCCAATTGGAAAATCGCCTATGACGGCTATCTTGAGGGTTATCATTTCGCTGCGGCGCATCCCCAAACCATCCACCCGCGTACGGTGAGCAATGTGATGCACTTCACCGCCTTTGGCCCGCATATGCGGGTCGGCTATCCGCAGGTGCGGATCAAGGAGGCGCTCGGCGCTTTGCCGCGCGAAAGCTGGGGCGAGCACGAGAACGAAGGCTACGATTTCGTCCGAACAATTTTCCCTAATGTCAGCATCTTCTTCGCGCCCGAAATCACGCAGGTGGCGCAACTCATCCCGGGCGACACACCCGACAGCAACATTACGAACCTGCTGTTCATTCGTCGCGATCCGCCGAAGGACGAGGCAGACGCCGCGGCCATCGACGGGATGATGAACTGGCTCCGCGACGTGGTGAACGACGAGGACTACGGCGTCGGCCTTCAGGTGCAGAAGGGGCTGGCGTCGGGCGCGCTTAAATCCGTCATCTTTGGCTGCAACGAGCGCGGCAATCACTATTTCCACAAATATGTGGATTACCTGCTGCGGGCAAACCCTGCGGAGGCGCCGCCAGAGCTGTGAGGGCACCGGAAAGCGTAGGGTGTCCGCTTCCCGCAACGCATCCTCAAAGGGTAGTGACGCTGTCGTTGAGGCGCACCACCGTCTTTCCCGTCGTCGTGCCGGACATCAGGTTGATGAAGGCCGCGGGCGTGTTCTCAATTCCGGTCGTGACATTCTCCAGCGCCACCAGATCCCCTGATTTGATCCAGTTGCCGAGTTGATCCTGCGCCTCTTGCAACATGTCGAGATGTTCATAGGCGAGGAACCCGCGCAAGGTGACGCGATGCACCAGGACCTGCCACAGGTTGCGGATGGGATAGGGGTCGTTCTGATTGTTGTAGTTCGATACCATGCCGCACACGACAACCCGCCCGAAGTCGCGCATCTGCGGCAGCATCGTGTCGAGCACTTCTCCGCCGACATTGTCGAAATACAGATCGGCGCCGTCCGGGCAGGCAGCCTTGAGGGCGGCCGCAAGGTCTGGGGTGTCGCGATAGTTGACGGCCCCGTGAAGCCCGAAGGTGCCCGTCACCAGATCGGCTTTCGCCTGCGACCCCACGATGCCGACGGTCCGGCATCCGCAAAGCCGGGCAATCTGCCCGCCGACGCTGCCTACCGCCCCCGCGGCGGCGCTCATCACCACCGTGTCGCCCGCCTTCATCTCGCCTATTCGCTTCAGCCCGATATAGGCGGTAATCCCGGACCAGCCGAGCGCGCCCATGTAGGCGGTTAGGGGCACATCGGGAACGACCTGGACATTCTCCATCGCGAAATTGGATGGGTTGAGGATGGAATATTCCTCCCAGCCGACGAAACCGCGCCCATAGTCCCCCTCTTTGAAGGCGGGGTTGCGGGACTTGACGACCCGCCCGAGCACCATCGTGGGAATGAGACCGCCGATGGAGACTGCGGGAAGGTAACTGTCCTCCTGATCATCGAGCATGCCGCGGATCGCAGGGTCTATGGCGAACACCTGATTTTCGATCAAAATTTCTCCGTCTTCCAGTTCCCGCACGCTCCGCTCCACGATGCGGAAATTTTCGGGCACGGGAACGCCTGAAGGACGCGAGGCCAGCACGATTTGGCGGTTTATCATGATCGTTGTCCTCTTCTCGCGGACTGCCGCCGTCAAGGGAAGGCGTTGGCCTGGCGCCCGAAGCACCCTTTCGTCGCGGGTTGCTGCTTCCCTTTTAGCGTCTTGGCTGCGGCGGGCGGACTATGACTTTGTTCAGGCGTCGCTCAAAGCAAGACGCGCTCACGTCGGGGAGCGCCGCTCCTATCTTTCGGGCAACAGCAGACTGGCATCGCCGTAACTGTAGAAGCGATAGCCCTCGCGGATCGCGTGGGCATAGGCAGCCTGCATCCGCTCAAGGCCCATCAGCGCCGCCACAAGCATGAACAGCGTGGAGCGCGGCAGATGGAAATTGGTCATCAGGCCATCCACCGCACGGAAACGATAGCCGGGCGTGATGAAGATGCGCGTTTCACCGCTCCAGGCCGCGATCGTGCCGTTCCCATCCGCCGCGCTTTCAAGCACCCGCAACGATGTCGTGCCGACCGCGATCACCCGCCCGCCATTGCCTCTGACCATATTGAGACGGGCGGCCGTCTCCGCGTCGATGCTGCCCCATTCCGCATGCATCCGGTGATCGGCCGTATCTTCCGCCTTGACCGGCAGGAACGTGCCCGCGCCTACATGCAGCGTGACCTTGACGGTGCCGATCCCGGCCTGCTCCAGCGCGGCGATCAGCTCCGGCGTGAAGTGGAGTGCGGCGGTCGGCGCCGCAACCGCGCCATCGCGCGCGGCGAACATCGTCTGGTAATCGGTCCGATCGCGCCCGTCGACGGGGCGCTTCCCGGCGATATAGGGCGGCAGGGGCATGGTTCCGGCACGCTCCAGCAGGAGTTCCACCGGCTCCTCCCCCTGGAAGAACAGGGTGAAACCTCCATCCTCGTCGCGCGCCTCGGCAATGGCTTCTACCCCGTGGCCGAAATCGATGCGGTCGCCGGGACGAAGGCGCTTCGCATTGCGGACGAACGCCTGCCAGCGGCGCAGATCGATGCGCTTGTGCAGCGTCGCGCCAATCCTCGCCTCACCGCGTTTTCCTTCCAGCTGCGCCGGAATCACGCGCGTGTCGTTGAAGACGAGAACATCGCCTCGACGCAGCATCGCGGGCAGGTCGCGGACATGCGCGTCGCGCGTCACCGCATCATCCAGAACCAGCATCCGCGCGGCATCGCGGGGCGACACCGGCCTCAGCGCGATGCGGTCAGACGGCAGCTCGAAGTCGAAAAGGGCTACGTCCATGCCCGCGCCGGATCAGCCCCCCGATGCTTCCATCCGGGCAGCGACGATTCGGGTCGGGTCTGCCGGCGGCTCGCCCTTCGCGATCGCATCCACATACTGCATACCCTCGATCACCCGTCCCAATACCGTATACTTGCGGTCGAGTTGCATGCGCGGCATCAACATGATGAAGAACTGGCTGTTGGCGCTGTCCTGGCTGTCGGCCCGGGCCATGGAGACTGTCCCGCGCACATGCGGCAGGTCGTTGAACTCGGCCTTCAGGTCCGGCAGGTCCGATCCGCCGGTGCCGTCGTTCTTCGGATCGCCCCCCTGCGCCATGAACCCGTCGATCACGCGATGAAAGATCAGGCCGTTGTAGAAGCCGCGCGCCGTAAGCTGCTTGATCCGCTCAACATGGGTGGGCGCAACGTCCGGGCGCAGCTGGATGCGGACGGTACCGCCGTTGCTCAACTGCAGGTCCCAGATATTGGCGGGATCGATCGGCAGCATCGCCGGCGGTGTCTTGGGGCCACCTCCCTTGCGCAGCTCGTCCGCCTGTTGTGCCGCCTTGGCGGCGCGCTCGGCCTTCGCCATTTCGTCGGCCTGATTGCGCCGCTGCGCGTGCAGGGCGCCGCTCGCCACGACACCTGTGGCAAGGACCGCCATAAGGAAAAGACGAAATAGCAGCTTCAATCTCATCGAAACTTCTCCAGGGGACATCTCCTCGCGGGCGAATAGGGGAAAGCGGCTGAACCGGCAATGACCGTTATGCCTTGACGGCGTGCATCTCCGTGACACGCGCGCTCACTTCCTCACACACGCGGGGACTGACGAAACGATGGATCGGCCCGCCATATAGAGCGATCTCCTTGACCAGGCGCGACGCGATCGGCTGCAACGACACGTCGGCCATCAGGAATACCGTCTCCACCCGGTCGTTGATCTGCTGGTTCATCCCGGCCATCTGATATTCATATTCGAAATCGGCGACAGCGCGCAGGCCACGGATGATGACGCTCGCGCCCTGCTGTTCGGCGAAGTCCATGAGTAGCGCGTCGAACGCCACGACTTCGATCCGGGGCCCGATGCCATTGCATTCGCGTCGTACCATCGCGAGTCGTTCTTCAAGCGAGAACATCGGTGACTTGCTGGGATTGGTGGTCACGCCGATGATAAGCTGATCCACAAGTTTCGCACCGCGCCGGATTATGTCCATATGGCCTAGCGTGATCGGATCGAAGGTGCCGGGGTAGACGCCGACGCGTACATTGCTCATGATCTAGCGGTCCCTTTCGATTATATAGTCTGCGATCGCGCGGAGCAGGTCGGCACGCTCGTCATAGCCGTGCAGGTGCGCCTTGGCCTGTTCGACCAGCACGCGTGCCTGGTCTCGCGCGCGCTCAACCCCCAGCAGCGAAACGAAAGTCTGCTTTCCCGCGACGGCATCCTTGCCCAGTGCTTTTCCGGCACGCGCGGGGTCACCTTCCACATCCAGCAGATCGTCGGCGATCTGGAACGCCAGCCCGATGTCGCGTGCATAGCCGTGCAGGCTGGTGCGCGCATCGGGGGACACATGTGCCATGATCGTCGCCGCATCGACGCAAAAACCGATGATCGCTCCTGTCTTCAGCTGCTGCATCCGTGTGACGGCCGGGAGGTCGAAAGCATCGCGGGCTGCAATCAGGTCCATCATCTGGCCCCCGGCCATGCCACCGGGGCCGCTCGCGCGGGCGAGCGCACGCACAAGCTCGCACCGCACGAACGGATCGGGGTGCGTGTCCTCGTCCGACACGATGTCGAACGCGAGATCATGCAGGCAATCGCCGGCAAGGATGGCTGTCGCCTCGTCGAAGGCGCGATGGACGGTGGGCTTGCCGCGGCGGAAGTCGTCATTGTCCATCGCCGGAAGGTCGTCATGCACCAGCGAATAGACATGGATGCACTCGACCGCCATGCCGACGCGCGTGACTGCCCGCCGGGTCAGCCCGAACAGGTCCCCTGTGGCCTTTACCAGCAGCGGGCGCAATCGCTTGCCGCCACCGATGGTGGCATGGCGCATAGCCTGGAACAGCTGCTTTCGAGGGTCGTCGGGAATGGTGAGCAGCCTGTCGAAAGCCTCGTCCATGTCCGCCGCCACCGCTGCCGTGGCCACGGCGAGAAGGGATTGGCAGGTCCGTTCAGCCCCCCGGCCCGTCATTACCAATTCAGCCGGCATCGAAAGGCTGGATTGCAGCTGGCGTGCCAGCGGCATCGATTGTCAGCTTTTCGATGCGAGCCTCTGCATCGGCCAGCCGCTTCTGACATTGCCCGCGCAGCATTTCGCCACGAGCATAAAGCGCAATCGATTCGTCCAGCGGAACGTCCCCGCGCTCCAGCCGGTGCACAATGGATTCCAGTTCGCGCAGTGCGTCTTCGAATGACAGCGTATCGGCCGCGTCCGCCGATTGCGAAGAAGGTAAGGGGACCTCTGCCATGCGGCAAGCTTTGGCCCCAGCCGGTCGCCGGGTCAAGTGCCCCGTCATGTGCCAGATGGACGTCATCGGCAAAGCGCAACGTCCTGGGGAAGGGATCATTTGAAGGGCGGCAGATTAAAGTTCGTGGCAAGATAAATTTCGCTAAAAAATGCTCGCCCTGCGACGTTAATCATTGACGACTGAGGCACGTCTGCACATAGGGCCGCTATGAAAATTTCCTTCTCAATGATCGCCCTCCCCATGCTCGTCGCTCTTTCGGGCTGCAATAATGAACCCGAACAGATCGGGGGCGGACCCATGCTCGACGATCCGGCCAACAACGCGGCGGCCGTCGCGCTGCCGCCGATGGTCGTAAAGAGCAAGACCTATCGGTGCGGGGACGGCTCGCTCCTCTTCGTTGACTATATGTCGGACGAAAAGACCGCGATGCTGAGGACCAGCAAAGAAGGTACGGCCACGCCGCTGACGATGGCGGAGCCGGGCAAGCCCTATTCCGCCGCTGGACATTCGTTGTCGGGTAACGGCGATGTTGTGACGGCGGAGCTGCCGGGCAAGGGTTCGCAGACCTGCAAATCCTGACGCCTCCCGGCGATTCCTAACCTTTGTCGGTTCGTAGGCCGGATGCGTTTGCGTCCGGCCTTTTGATTTGGGCACGTCCTTCATCGGTTACATCGATTTCTCTGATGAAAAGCTTCCGTTTTAATCGAGAGAAACGATCACGTACCTCTGCTTTCGCCAGGCAGCAACACAGCTGCACATAGGGAGAAAGCAATCATGTCTCGCATTTTGATGTCCGCCATTGCATTGGCGGCAACGGGGTCGGCTGTCGCGCAAACGCCCCAGCTCACCCGCGACAATGGCGCGCCTGTCGGTGAAAACCGCGATTCGAAAACTGCGGGGGAACATGGCGGAGTGCTGCTGGAGGATGTCCAGCTTATCGAGAAGCTTGCGCGGTTCGATCGAGAGCGCATTCCCGAGCGGGTGGTTCATGCGCGAGGCACCGGCGCCAAGGGTGTCTTCCTCGCTACCGCCGACATGTCGCAGTACAGTATGGCCTCGCTGTTCACTCCGGGGAAGGAAACTCCGGTATTCGTGCGCTTCTCCTCGGTTATTCACGGCAAGGATTCCCCGGAATCCCTCCGCGATCCTCGCGGCTTCGCGACCAAATTCTACACCGATCAAGGAAACTGGGATCTGGTAGGCAACAACCTGCCTGTCTTTTTCATCCGCGATGCGAAACAGTTTCCGGACATGGTGCACAGTCTGAAGCCGTCCCCTGTCACCAACAAACAGGAGCCCGGTCGTTTCTTCGCGTTTTTCAGTCAGACGCCCGAATCCGTTCACATGCTGACACAGCTCTACAGCGATCTGGGCACCCCTGCGGGATATCGTGAAATGAACGGCAACAGCGTCCACGCGCTTCGCCTCATCAACGCGAAGGGCGATTCAGTGTTCGCGAAGTTCAATTGGAAGCCTCATCAGGGTGTGAAGACCCTGTCGGCTGCCGATGCCGCGAGGAAGCCGTTCGACTACATGACGCGGGACCTCTACGGCAACATCGGGGCCGGCAATTTCCCCAAATGGGATCTCTACGTCAAGATATTGAAAGTGGAGGATATTGCCAAGCTCGACTATAACCCGTTCGACGCGACGAAGGACTGGTATAATATCGCGGAGACAAAGATCGGCACCATGACGCTCAATCAGGTGCCGGAGAATTTCTTCGCCTATACCGAGCTGTCGGCCTTCGCCCCGTCTAACCTCGTGCCGGGGATAGAACCTTCCCCCGACCGGCTGCTTCAGGGGCGCCTGTTCAGCTATGCCGACACCCACCGGCACCGCATCGGCGGCAATGCAATGCAGTTGCCGGTCAACGCCCCGCGTGTTGCGGTGGTGAACAATAATCAGGACGGGGTCATGTCCGCGAAGGTCCCGGCGTCGGACGTCAACTTTTTCCCCGCCGGAGATAAGACGACCTCGCCCAGCTTCAACTACACACCCTATGAGGTAAGCGGGCTTGCCCAGGCAAAGCCGATCGCGAAGACGAACAACTTCGCGCAGGCTGGCATCTTCTACCGGCAGCTCGGTACGAAGGAACGGGAAGCGTTGATCCGCAATCTCTCCGGCGATCTCAACCAGGTAACCGACGTCAGGGTGAAGACCATGATGGTCAGCTATTTCTATCAGTCCGACAGCGACTATGGCACTCGCCTTGCCAAAGCCACCGGTGTGCCGATGGGCGATGTCGAACGAACCGCGGCGGAGTATCGCGCAGCTCAGGGAACGCAGGCCCCGCCGCAGCACTGACGTGGACCAGCCGAAGCGCCGTCGGGTCCTGATCCTGGCGCTTCGGCCTTCGTTACTCGTGAACCCGGCGTGCCCGTGCGGCTGCCCAAGCCCTCTAGCCCAAAGCCGTCGCGTTCGCTAAGGGGCGGGCCATGACAGAGACAGCCGCCGCCGCCCAGGCCATAACCCCCGAAATCGTCGCCGAGCATGGCCTCAGCCCGGAAGAATATGCGCGTGTTCTGAACGCGCTGGGCCGCGAGCCGAACCTGACGGAGCTCGGCATCTTTTCGGTGATGTGGTCGGAGCATTGTTCGTACAAGTCCTCGCGCGTCCACCTCAAGAAGCTGCCGACGCAAGGACCGCAGGTGATCTGCGGTCCGGGCGAAAATGCGGGGGTGGTCGACATTGGCGACGGTCAGGCCGCGATCTTCAAGATGGAGAGCCACAATCACCCGAGCTATATCGAGCCTTATCAGGGCGCGGCCACCGGCGTAGGCGGTATCTTGCGCGATGTGTTCACGATGGGCGCGCGGCCCATCGCCAACATGAACGCGCTGCGCTTTGGCCGGCCCGATCATCCCAAGATGCGCCACCTGATCAGCGGCGTGGTGCGCGGCATCGGCGGTTACGGCAATTGCGTCGGCGTGCCGACCGTGGGCGGCGAGGTGAATTTTCACCCCGCCTATGACGGAAACATTCTCGTCAACGCGATGACCGTGGGCATCGCCCAGACCGACCGGATATTTTACTCGGCGGCCAGCGGCGTGGGCAACCCGATCGTCTACGTCGGCAGCAAGACGGGCCGCGACGGCATCCACGGCGCCACGATGGCGAGCGCGGACTTCGGCGAGGACAGCGAGGAAAAGCGCCCCACCGTTCAGGTCGGCGATCCGTTCACGGAAAAGCTGCTGATCGAGGCTTGCCTTGAGCTGATGGCGTCGGACGCGATCGTCGCGATCCAGGACATGGGCGCGGCGGGCCTCACCTCATCTTCGGTCGAGATGGCGTCCAAGGGCGGCGTGGGCATCCGGCTCGATATGGACAAGGTGCCGCAGCGCGAGACCGGCATGACAGCGTATGAAATGATGCTGTCGGAAAGCCAGGAACGCATGCTCATGGTGCTGAAGCCTGGCAAGGAACCCTTTGCCGAAGCCATCTTCCGCAAGTGGGAACTCGACTTCGCGGTCATCGGAGAGGTCACCGACACCGGCAGGATGGTCCTGGTTCATCATGGTGAGACGGTGTGCGATATCCCGCTCGCCCCCCTTGCCGACGACGCGCCGCTCTATGATCGGCCGCATGTGCCCACGCCCAGGCGCGCGGCCTTGACCGACGTTCCCGAATGCGCCGACATGGGCGCGGACCTGATGACGCTCATGGGGTCTCCCGACATCGCCTCGCGCCGCTGGATCTGGGAGCAATATGACAACAAGGTTGGCGGCGACACGGTGCAGGCTCCGGGTGGAGACGCGGCGGTCGTACGTATTCACGGCACCGAAAAGGCGCTGGCGATCAGCACCGATTGCACCCCGCGCTATTGCTTTGCCGACCCGGTGGAGGGCGGAAAGCAGGCGGTCGCGGAGTGCTGGCGCAACATCACGGCGGTAGGTGCGAAGCCCCTCGCAATCACGAACTGCCTCAACTTCGCCAATCCGCAACGTCCAGAGATCATGGGCCAGATCGTTGGCTGCCTGGAGGGGATGGGCGAGGCTTGCCGCGCGCTCGAATTTCCGATCGTGTCCGGCAATGTGTCGCTTTACAATGAAAGCAAGGCGACGGGTGGCGGGTCCGCGATCCTGCCCACCCCGGCCATCGGCGGCATTGGCCTGATGGCGGACTGGCGCAAGTCCATGACGATCGCATTCAAGGGGGCGGGCGACGTCATCCTCGCCGTCGGTGCGTGGTCCGGACATCTGGGCCAGTCGATCTGGCTGCGCGAGGTTCACGGGCGAGAGGATGGGCCGCCGCCGCCGGTCGATCTGGCAGCCGAACGCCGTACCGGCGACTTTATCCGCACGCATATCGACACCGGCGCGATCACCGCATGTCACGACGTTTCGGACGGCGGCATCGCCGTGACGGTGGCGGAAATGGCGCTGGCGGGCGACACCGGCGCGATGATCCAGGCGCATGAGCCCGACGCGCCCTTTGCTGACGCCCGCGCCTTCTTCGCGGAGGATCAGGGACTATATGTCGTGACGGTGGCCGATGGCGCGCTTGCCAGCTTCCTTGCGGAGGCTGACACGGCTGGCGTCCGGGTCCAGCCTATCGGGCGCACCTGCGGCCACCGCCTCGTGTTTGAACTGGCGGACAGCGACCACGCGATCCCGCTCACTGACCTGCGCGCCGCGCACGAGGGCTTTTTCCCCAAGCTGATGGACGGGGAGATTTAGGAAGCACTTTTACCCCGCAACAATATCCGTACGGGTGAAATCATCGCCCTTGAACAGCAGCGGCTGCGCCAGTGTCGCCGCGCAGGCATAGGCGAAGCAGTCGCCCATGTTGAGGGCGGCCGGGTGGCG
>DASULD010000083.1:0-8734 GCA_036278355.1 Sphingobium sp. | reverse complement strand
CGCACCATCAGTTCCAGCGCATCGGGAAAGGTCGTGGTGAAGCGCTTCACGCGCCGGTTTATCATCATCCCGACATATTTGTGCGGAACGCCAAGGCCCACCGCGCTGCCCAGGAACAGCGACAGCAACGGCGACCAGCCGCGCAGAAAGCCGTAAGCGATGACGGCAAGGGCGAGGGCTCCGCTCACCATCAGATACTGGTTCAGCGTCCATTTCTTGCCGGTCATCCGCAGGCGCTTGGCGAGATTCTCCGGGTTGGGTATCAACGAAACGAAGAAATTGCCTTGTGGCGCGGAATAAGTGGCGATCGCCTTGCGCATACGCGCCTCGACCGGGTTTTCGCTTGACGCCGCATGGCGGCCCGTCACGGCCGCGAGGCGTCGTGCCTGCGCCTTGCTGAGCGACGGACCGGAAAAGGCAAGGGCAAGCATGACCAGCATGCCGCCAAGCATGAAGATGAGAAGTATCAGCTTCAGGTCCATTGCCCGGTCACCTCGAACTCGGCCTGCGGTTTGCGCAGGACGTCACGTCAATTCGCGTCCTGCTTTGCCTTTGCCCGGGGGCGGGGCAGCTTGTTTTTGAGTTCGCCCAGCCTGTCGAGCAGCGATCCGCCCTTCTTGGCCTTGCCCTCGCCGTTATCCTCGCCCAGCTCCAGGATCTGGCCGACCGCCTCGCGGTAGGCCTGGCCAAGCTTGGTGGCCTTGGCGACCTCGGCGATAGGCTTGCCGAGCTTGGCGGCCTGTGCGGCCATGCGGATGTCCAGCGGCAGGACCAGATCGACCTTGCGTTCGATCGATTGTTCGAAGTCCTTGCGCGTGATTTCCAGGGTGCTGGGCTGCACCTTGTCGGCGACGACGACGATCTTCAGATGCGGCGCGTTCGTCCGCAGCCATGACAGCAGGCGGATCGTGTCGCGCGCGGCGGCAAGGGTGAACTCCGTCACCACGACGGCGATGTTGAAATCGGCGACGAGCTGGGGAAACTGGATCAGCATCTGTCGCGGGAAATCGACCACGCTGCATTCGAACGCCGCGCGAAACTCTTCGTCGAGCTGATGGAAGGCACCGCCGTCTGTCAGCATCGGCTGGTGGATCGGCGCCTCTGCCGACAGGATCGCAAGCTTGTCCGACGCGCGCACCATCGCCCGTTCCATGAACAGGCCGTCGATGCGGCTGGGGTTCTCGATCGCATCGACCAGCCCCCTGCCCGGCTCAAGGTCCAGCGTCAGCGCGCAGGTGCCGAAATGCAGGTCGAGATCGAGCAGCGCGGTCGCGCGGCCGGCCTGTTCGGCCAGCAACCAGGCGAGCGAGGTGGCGAAGGTCGATGCCCCCACGCCCCCGCGCACGCCGATCACGGCCGTACCGACATGCGCATGGGCTTCCGACCCATCGCTGCGCGGCGCGAGGAAGGCGGCCTGCGCACTGGCGAAGGAATCGCGAACATGATCGACGTTGAGCGGCTTCAGCAGATAGTCCTGGATGCCGCTCGCAAGCAGGTCGCGATACAGGCGCACGTCATTCACCTGGCCGCAAGCGATAACGATGGTGCCCGGCTCGCACACTTCGGCGAGGCCGTTGATGTCCGACAGCGGATCGATCGATTCCGACATGTCGAGGAACAGCACATGGGGGCTGGCGCTGACCGACAGGGTCTGGACCGCGTTACGCAGCCCCCCCTTGTACACCCGTTCGGGGTCCCAGCCCATCTCCGCCGCAACCGTGCGAAGAACGCTGACGCTGCTGTCGTCGCAGGCAAAGGCCTGGAACATGTCCCGGCCACCGCCGAGTCCGATTTTAAAGGGGGCGTTCATGCCTCAATTGCCTCCCAAATCCTTGAGGTCGCCCGCGCCGGTCGGGTCCTTCTTGTGATAGGTCTGGATCGCGCGCGTCGATGTCGCGGTGCGCAGGTCGCTGTTGCTGGTCTGCCCTCGCACCAGATCGTCGGGATTGGCCACCATGGCGGCGAGATTGCCGTTGATGGCGCAGCCGAAGTTGGACGACGCGCCGCCGCCCATGTTGCTTTCCTGCTTCGTGCGCCAGTCGGGACAGCCGGGAACCGACGCGGTGGCGCGCCGGACGATCAGGCGGACCGATCCATAAGGCGGCGTTCCGGCGGCGGCGCTGCTGTCCTCGCGGATCAGCATGCCCCGGCGGCCGAGCACGGCGGCGATTTCCTCATGCAACGACTGCGACACGGGCGTGCCGCCGGTCGCGATCGCGACGCTGTCGCCGTAGGCGATATCGAGCGAGTCCAGCCAGCCCGCCAGTCGCGCGCGCTCATCCGCCGACAGCGCGGATGCGCCCTCGGTGCGGATGTCGTAGAGGTAGGTGGAATGGGTGACGACCGGCTGATGCACCGATTCGACACCGCGATTCGATACCGCGCCGTCGCCGCACGCGGCCAGTGGAAGCAGTATCATGCCGGCAAGGCCGAGGCGAAGGACGGAGCGGGAAATCGGGTTGCGCATGGCTTTGGTCTTTCCCATCAGAATGTGAAGCCGGGGCTTATCGCGTCGGCCGAGGCGCTGCGCTTGTCTTTGCGCGCGTCCTGACGCTGCGGGGGGACCGGCGCGGCGGACGCCTGGGGCGACACGCCATTTGCCGGATCGGCCGGTGGCGTCGAAGGGGCGATCGAGGGCTTGGGTGCCGATGCTCCGCTCACGCCGTCAGCGCTTTGCTGCATCAAGGTGCCCTGTAAAGTGGTCGGATTGCGATAGCCGTCCGTGGGCAGGCGCACATCGGCCGCGTTCATCGGCCGCACCAGATAAGGCGTCACCACGATCACCAGCTCGGTCTCGTCCCGCTGGAACCGGCGGGACTTGAACAGGCTGCCCAGGACGGGGAGGTTTCCGAGGCCCGGCACCTTGTCGGCATTATTGCCCGTCTCATTGTTCATCAGGCCCGCGATCATGAACGCCTGACCGGAGCCCAGCTCCACGGTCGTTTCCGCGGTGCGCGTTTTCAGCGCCGGAACCGATGAGTTGATCGAGAAGTCCAGCGACGACACTGTCGGGCGTACGCGCAGAGAGATGCGGCCATCGGCCAGTACGGTCGGCGTGAACGCTAGCTGCACACCATATTGTTTGAACTCAATTGTCGTTACGTTGTTACCCGAATCTACCTGATAGGGATATTCGCCGCCGGCGAGAAAGCTTGCGGTCTCGCCGGAGAGCGAAGTGAGGTTGGGTTGTGCGAGCATAGTTGCAAGGCCGCTCGTTTCGGCAAGATCAAGCGCGCCAATCACATCCATGCCGAACATGCGGGCGACGAACCCAAGCGTGGTTGAGCCGTCGCTGGGTTGCTGAAACTTGAGGACGCCGGTCGTCGCCTCCTGCGAGAAGAACGGACGATCCGCGCGAGCGACATAGCCAGAAAACCTGCCTGTCCCGTCGCCCAACCCGCTCCAGTTCATGCCGATCTGGTTGGTCAGGTTGCGGCTTACCTCGGCGATCTTGACCTGAAGGTTGACCTGCAAGGGCGTTGCCGTGCGCAGGCGGCTGACGATGGTGACCGGCGGGGCGCCAGGAGATGTGGTGAAGGCTTGTACCAGCCGCTCGGCCTCGGCGGCGTCCTCGGGCGCTCCCACCGTTCCGGTCAGCAGCATGAGGCCGTTCATCTTGGAAACCGTGATGTCGGCCTCGGGCATGGCGAGCTTCAGCATCTGGTCGATGCTGGTCAGGTTCGTGCCCACGCGGATCGTTGCCGAATACAGCGTTTTGCCGCCGGTGGTGGTGACGGTGACGGCGGTCTCACCCGGTGCCTTGGCGAGGATGTACAGCTGATCCTGCGACCGGACATGCACATCCGCCACGCCGGGATCGGTCACGATCACGTCGCTCATGCTGCCCCGCAGGTTGATGACCCGGCTCGCGCCTACGGACATCAGCAGGACAGGGTTGTCACCGGGGTTCGTCGTCGCGGGCGCCGCCACGGCGAAAGGCACGGGCGCGATCAGGCCGGCTGGCGCAAGCGTCAGCGCGCAGGCAGCGGCGGCAGTGCGCAGGCGCGATTGGCTCGGTTTCATCTCAGTTCCTCTCAACCTCGACTTCGGCGACCGCTGTGCCGCGCGCGACGCGCACGGTGGGTCCTTTCGGCTTTTCCTGCTGCACGACCTTGCGGGCGGGCATGGTCCGGCGGGCGAAGCGCGAAACATCGGCTCCGGTCGAATAGCTGCTGCGGTCGGCCTCCGGCCGCGTCATGATCTGGGTCAGCGCACGCTTCTCGGCGGCCGGATCACTGCCGTCGGGCAGGTTGACCGATCCGTCGGCGATGGCCGCGTCCAGATCCTGCCGCGTGTCGGCGATGGAACGCAGCGCCAGCGACAACTGTCCCAGCGTCTGCGCGACCGCGATCTTTTCGGCGATGCGGGGCGTCACCTCCAGCGTGACGTTGGAATAGGTCAGCACTTGCGGCTTGCCGCTCTCGTCCAGCGCGTTGGTGCGCTGATCAGTCGCGAGCACGCGCAGGTTGCGCACGATCGTTTCGGTAGCTTTGAGCGGGTTGTCGGGCTCCTCGCCGTTGATGGCCTGGGTCATCAGCAGGTCGACATGGTCGCCGGGGAACACGAAGCCCGCAACCGAGCTTTGCGCCGAAACCGGCACCGTCACCGCCCGCATGCCCGGCCCCAGTGCGGCGGCGAGGAAGCCCCGCTCGCCCGGCTGGATCAGCGCGCCCTGCGTCACGGGCTGGCCGGCCGTGATTGCAACGCGCACGACGGCACCCTGCAGCTTTTGCGGCTCGGTCTTGCCCTGGATATAATAGGCCTCTTCAACCAGGTCCTTGGGCCAGGGCTGAAAGCGGAAGCTTTCGGGGTCGATGATTGTGCCGATCGGCAGGGCCTTGGTTGCGACCAGAACCTGCGGCCCGTCGAGCTGCTGCTGCGGCACGGCCGCCGCAGTCGCCTGAGGGGCCGGGGCGTTGCCGTTGCTGAACATAGACCGGGCCATCAGTGCCGTTGCTACGGCAATGATCAGCGCGCCCATCAGCAGCATCGCTTTCTTCACATCCATGACGAACCTCGTCTCCAAGCCGGGAACAGGCGGTTCCCTCGGCGCGATTGTTACGCAAAGTGGTGAATAATTCGTTCACCCACGATCCACATGGCCGCGAGGGAAATCGCGACGCCGTAGGGAACCTCCGGGGGCCCCAGCCGCCGGGTCACCCGATGATGAACAACTGTCACGATCGTGACGGCGCCTCCAAGCACCGCCATCATCAGGAGCAGCACGATCATTGCCTGCCACGGGAACCAGAGCGCCACGGCGCCGAGCAGCTTCACGTCGCCCCCACCCATCATGCCCAGGGCGAACAGCGCGGCGAACAGGCCGAACACGCCTATGCCCATCGCGACCTGAAGGGCCATGTCGGGCCAGGCCGGCAATCCGCTCGCCAGCCAATAGCATGGCGCGAGGAGGGCTATGGCGATGTTGAGCCGGTTGGAAATGATCCGCGAGCGGATATCCGTTACCGCTGCCGCCAGCAGCAGGATGCCCAGCGTACCGAGCAAGAAAATATGAACAAGGTCCCCGCCCATGATCGCCGGTTTAGCAATGAGCTCTTACCAATCCGTAAACGGCTTGTTAATCTGACTGATGCTTGCTGTTTCCTCATGATAGATCGTCTTGCCGATACCTGGCATGCGGCGGATGGATGGCCCATTCGCAGGGTTGTGCTGCCGTGTGGCGGCGAAGAGCGAGGCTCGTTGCTGTTTTTGGCCGGCCGTGGCGACTTCATGGAAAAATACGCCGAAACCATGCAGCACTGGGCGGATCGGGGCTGGATGGTGGACAGCTTCGACTGGCGCGGACAGGGGGGGTCGGGACGGTTCGCGCCGGATCCGTGGATCGGTCATGTCGATGATTTTGCATGCTGGTTCACCGACCTTGAAGACTATTGCGCGCACTGGCGAGGACGGACCTCCGCCCCGCATGTCATCGTCGCCCATTCGATGGGAGGACATATCCTGCTGCGGGCGCTGGCGGAGGGTCGAGTTACCGCCGACGCGGCGGTGCTGATCGCGCCAATGCTCGGCATCGGCGGCCTGGGCTTGCCCCATGTCCTGGGCGCGCGTATCGCCGCGCTGGCGTGCGCACTGGGCCATTCCGGGCGTGCGATGTGGCGGCCACGCGGGTCGTCGCGCAAGGTGGAGGAACTCGTGCGGCACGTCCTGACCCACAGTGTGGAGCGCTACGCCGGCGAGGCCCGCGTCCGGCGCGAGCAGCCGGAACTCGTGATGGGACCGCCGAGCTGGGGCTGGCTCAGCGCCGCCTTCCGTTCGATCGGGATCATGCGGCGTCCCGGTTATCTGGAACGCGTGACCACGCCGGTGATGATCCTTGCGACCACAGGCGACAGGCTGGTCTCGACTCCCGCCATCGCGCGCATGGCGCGGCGCCTGCCACACGTGCGGCTCCATCATTACGGCAGGCATGTCGCGCACGAGATACTGCGCGAGGTCGATGACGTGCGCGACGATGCGCTGGCGCGCATAGATGCTTTTCTTGCCGAGTATGCGCCGTCGTCGCGGCGTGCCGATGCGGCGCACGCATGAGCGCATCGCAGGACAGATATGACGCCGTTATTGTCGGCGGAGGGGTGGCGGGCGCCAGCCTGGGCGCTGAACTGGCGTCCTCGATGTCGGTTCTGCTGGTCGAGATGGAGGATCAGCCCGGCTATCACTCCACTGGACGGTCCGTCGCCTTCTGGTCTGAAACCTACGGCGGACCGCTGGTGCGTCCGCTCACGCGCCTGTCCCGTGCCTTGCTGGACAGGCCGGAGCCCGATTTTTCGGAACGGGGGTTCCTGTCGCCTCGCGGGGCGATCCATATCGGCCGGGCGGAGGATCGCGGACGGCGGGACGCGATGCTGGGGGAGTATCGCGACGATGCCGCGCTGGTGCCGATCGATGGTGCGCAAATGAGGAGACATGTGCCGGGCCTGCGGCCGGAGTGGGTCGTGGGAGTTGAGGAGGCGAGTACCCGGGATATCGACGTGGCCGGGTTCCACGCGGCCTGTTTGCGGAGTTTTCGCCGCCGCGGGGGGATGCTCGCCTGTTCCACGCGCCTCGACCGCGCGCGCAAGGTAGCGGACGGCTGGAAGGTTGATCTGTCCACCGGTCCCGTCCTAGCGGGGTTGATCGTCGATGCGGCGGGCGCATGGGCGGACGACGTAGCGATCGCGTGCGGGGTCCCGCCGCTGGGTATCACGCCGCTGCTGCGTACGGTTGCGCAGCTGCGGGTTGATCCGCCTGCGCCCGATGCCATGCCCCTGGTGCTCGATCTTGCCGAGCGCTTCTACTTCAAGCCCGTCGGCGGGGGCCGCATCTGGCTCACCCCGCATGACGAGCAACCGGTGCAGCCCGCCGATGTCGCCCCGGATGAACTGGACGTGGCGGTGGCGATCGATCGTTTCCAGTCGGTGGTCGATTGGCGGGTCGAGGCGGTTGAGCGCAAATGGGCGGGGCTTCGCAGCTTTGCGCCCGACCGACTGCCGGTTTACGGCCACGACCCGGATGTTGCGGACTTTTTCTGGTTCGCGGGACAGGGCGGATTCGGAATACAAACCGCGCCGGCGGCCGCTCGGCTTGCGCGTTCGCTTATCCTCGGCACGGACGATCCGGTAATCGCCGGCCTCGACGCCGCGCTGTATGCGCCTGGCCGACTACGGTAATGGCCGCGGCGATGGAGCGGCTGGGCGCGATCATTGCCGGAGGACGCGGCCTGCGTTTTGCGGGAGCGGACAAGGGCGCTGCGCTGTTGCACGGCAAGGCACTGATCGATCATGTCGCGGCGGCTCTCGGTCCGCAGACGGATGACCTTGTGATCATCGGGAGGGAATGGCCGGGCCTGACCTCTATCTCCGACCGGCCCCATGCGGGTGAGGGGCCGCTCGGCGGGTTGTGCGCGGCATTGCACTACGCGCGGGCGCGAGGATTCCATTCGGTGCTCTGCGCTGGTTGCGACACATTGCCGCTGCCGCCCGATCTGGCCGCGCGGCTCGCGCCCGGCCCTGCGGTGGTGCAGGGGCACTGGCTGCTCGGCTTGTGGCCGACGGCGCTCGCGGGCGGCCTCGACCGCTGGCTGGCGGATCAATCCGACCGCTCGATACGGGGCTGGATGCGGCAGTCGGGCGCGCGCCCGGTCGCGATCGAACACGATTTTCTGAATATCAACACGGCCGAGGCGCTGGCGGAGGCGGAGGCGAAGCTGCGCGATCAGTCCTGAAGGCCAAGCTCCGCGCGCAGGTCGACCGCCTCGATGATCTTGCCGCCGGCCATCATCACCGCGACGCCGCAGCACAGGGCCAGCACCTTGCCCGGAAAGCCGGGATATTGCGCCATATAGATGACACCCCGGTCTGCGGCACCCAGCGCCAGGGCATAGATGACCGCGAACGCCTCGAACTTCGTCTTGATCGTGAACAGGCGGCGCAGCTTGGTTAACATATCGTTACTTTAACAGCGCGCAGTGCCGCGCCGCAATCGCGTTAACCGCGAATATCCATGCGTTAAAAACAAAAACCCCGGCGCTACGGCCGGGGTTTCCAGTTTAGATGCTGGCCCGCGTTCAGAGCTTTTCGACGAGCTCCGGAACCAGTTTGAACAGGTCACCGACGAGGCCGATGTCAGCGACCTGGAAGATGGGAGCGTCCTCATCCTTGTTGATGGCGATGATGGTCTTGGAGTCCTTCATGCCGGCAAGGTGCTGGATGGCGCCGGAGATGCCGACCGCGACATA
>DASULD010000082.1:0-10412 GCA_036278355.1 Sphingobium sp. | reverse complement strand
CAGGCATGATCCGCATGATCCTGGCCGAAGGCTGGGAGGACAAGGAATTCTGCGAGCGCTATGTCGGCCCCGAGGGCATGGCCGCGCTGCGCGATGCGGTCGAGCCATTTAACGAGGAGATGGTGACGTACCGCGCCGGGTTGCCCGAGGGCCAGCTGCGCGCCGCCACCGAGATGTTCGCGCGTGATTCAAAGCGCGGGCCGGTTTCGACGGGCACGGGCAATAATTTCGGGCCGCACTCGAACGTGGCCCAGCACCTGGCCGACGCCCTGAACGTCGTCTGCGGTCGCTTCCTGCGCGAGGGGGACACCACGCTCGTCGAGATGCTCAGCCCCGAGGCGCCGATCTATCCGGAAGTGATCCCGCCTTCGCGCACCTGGGAGCATGTCCCGCCGAGCCGCATCCGCGGCATGGGAACGCTGCTCAACCGCGAGGAAATGAGCGGAACGCTTCCCGACGAGATCCTCACCCCGGGCAAGGGGCAGATCCGCGGCCTGCTGATCCAGGGCGGCAACCCCGTCGTTGCCATTCCGGGCCAGAAGAAAGTCGTCGAGGCGATGAAGTCGCTGGAACTCTCGGTGATGATCGATCCGTTCATGCACCAGACCTCGCAATATTGCGATTACATATTGCCGCCGAAAATGCCCTATGAGCGCGCGGACCTGCCGCTGACCATTCCCACCATCGTGTTCACCAACATCAACTGGATCCAGTATACGCCGCCGGTCGTGCCGCCGCCGCCGGGTTCGGAACTGGTCGAGGACTGGCAGGTCTATACCGGCATCGCCAAGCGGCTCGGGCTGGAGATCGAATACAATCACACGACCAAGATCGACCTCGACACGGTCACCACCGACGACCTGCTCGCCATTCGCGCCGCCGACGGCCGCGTGAAGCTCGACGAGATGAAAAAATATCCGAGCGGCAATTCCTTCCCGTTCGCCTCCGAACGGGTCGCCGCCCCTCGGCCCGAAGGCACCGCCAGGTTCGACGTGATGCCTGCCGACGTGAGGGGCGAGCTCGAGGAAGCGCTGGCATACGACATCACGCCCGACAATATTGTCAGCAAGGGCAGGAAGTTCACCCACCTCGTCAGCTCCCGCCGGATGCGCCACATGTTCAACAGTGTCGGCACGATCGGCATGCCGAGCGTCCGGGCCAAGGCGAAGTTCAATCCGGCCTATATCCATCCGGCCGACATGGCTGAGCTGGGCATAGAGAATGGCGATCACATCGAACTCGAATCCGATGTCGGCAAGATCACTGCGATCGCCGAGGCGGACGAGACGATGCGTCCGGGCGTGATCTCGATCCCGCACGGCTTTGGTCCGGCCACCGGTGAGATGGACGAGGATGGCGGGGTCTCCATCGGCGCCCTCATCGTAGCCGATGAGTTCTATCAGCGCGTCAACGCCATCCCACGGATGACCGCCATCCCCGTGAATGTCCGGCGCCTGAGCAGCAGGATTGTCGGGCACCAAACCGCAGAAGTGGAGTGAGCAACGTCTGAGAATTGGTAATGATCAGACGCAAAAATGCAGTTGGGGATCTGTCCGTTGACCAGGAACGCCATGCCGTGAAAATTGCGCCCTCCGATAGCTCGGCGCAGCCCGCATCCGGTCGCCTGACAGATCCCAGCGGTCGCCGCTTCGAATACCTGCGCCTGTCGCTGACCGATGTCTGCAATTTCCGCTGCACCTATTGCTTGCCCAATGGCTATCGCAAGGCGGCGGGGCGCTCGAGCGACCTGTCGCCCGACGAGATCGTGCGGGCGGTGACGGCCTTCGCCCGGCTTGGCTTGTGGAAGGTCCGCCTGACCGGCGGAGAACCGACCGTGCGGGCCGAGTTTTCCGAAATTGCGCGTCGCGTCGCAGCAGTGCCCGGTATTCGCCGCGTGGCGATGACCACAAACGGCTACCGCCTGGCTGATCATGCTGCGGAATGGCGAGCGGCTGGCGTGAGTGCGATCAACGTCAGCATCGATTCGCTCGATCCCGCGCGCTTCGCGGCGATCACCGGGCATGACCGGCTCGATGAGGTTCTGCGCGGCGTGGAAGCGGCCCGTGCCGCCGGGTTTGATCCGATCAAGCTCAACGCGGTGCTGATGCGCGGCGTGAACGACGACGAGCTGGAGTCGATCATCGCCTTCGTTCGTGAACGTGACCTGTCGCTGCGTTTCATCGAGGTGATGCGGACGAACGACAACGCGCCTTTCTTCCGGGACCATCATGTACCCGGTCAGACCGTGATCGACGCCCTGCTGCGGGCGGGCTGGACACGCTTGCAACGCGCGCCGGGAGCCGGCCCCGCGGTGGAATTCGCCCACTCCGATGCGAAGGGGCGGATCGGCATCATCGCCCCCTATGCCCAGGATTTCTGCGCCACCTGCAACCGGCTCCGCCTGTCGGCCGAGGGGAAGCTGCACCTGTGCCTGTTCGGTGATGGCGGGCTGGACCTGCGCCCGCTCCTACAGGACGATGCGCAGATCGACGAACTGGTCGAGCGGATCGTTGCGCTGACTGCGCGCAAGGCGCCATCGCATCGCCTGCACGAAGGCAATAGCGGTGCCACCCCGCATCTCGCCTCTATCGGCGGCTGATCCTTCCGGCATGGCGGAACTGCGCGCCCTTTCCGATTCCTTTTGATGGTCACCTCGTTCGGGCGAGCGGCAACGATCGCCCTGGCACGTCGACGCGGAACTGGAACAGGCCGCCGGCCAGCGGCTGCTCGGCGAGCGCTTCCGCGCTCTCTCCAAACCGTGCCGTCGTTGCGAACGCGGTTTGCATATCGGGTCCGCCCAACGCAATCTTCGTGACGTTGGCGCACGGAAACTCGACCTCGTCGACCAATCGGCCGTCCGGCGCGTAACGGCGCGCGCACCAGCCGCCCCACATGCCGACCCATAGATGGTCCTCGGCATCGAGGATCACGCCGTCAGGCACGCCGTCATCCTCAACGATGCGGATCACGGGCGCGCCATCCTCCAATCGCTTCCGACCGGCGATGTCGAAACGCCATATCGTCCTGTCCAGCGAATCGACGTGGTACAGCCAGCGACCGTCCGCGGTGATCGCAGGGCCGTTGGGCACGATCGATGCGCCTCCGGCGATGGTGACCTCACCCTGATCATAGACATGGACCCGCCCGCTCGAACCCAATGCCCGATCATCCATGGTGCCGAACCACACGCGACCGGAGGGGTCGACCGTCGCATCATTGCAGCGGCTGTTCGCGTCGATGGACAGTCTCGCCAAGACGTGCGTTTGCCCCTCCAGCCAATGGAGGAGGGTGCCGCCGTTCCCGATGACGAGACCGTCCGGTAGCGCCGGCAGGACGAATCCTGGGCTGCCCCCGATGTCGAAGCTGGTGCGATCGTCGCGGTGCGGATCGTAGCGATGGAGCATGCCCTGCTTGATATCGACAAACCAAAGGCAGCGTGAGCGCGCGTCCCATGCCGGGCCTTCACCCAGCGTCATCGCCAGCGGCCAGATACATTCGGCATTCCCACGCATATCGAACCTCATGGATAGAAAGGCGCGCTGGCTTCCACGTGCGCGATCAGAAAGGCGTCGGCAACCAACCCAAGCGGACGGCTATCGACTTCACTCAGCCCTTCGGCGATCAGTTGCGCAAACCGGCTATAAAGGGCGGTATATTCTCGACTCGGCTGCGTTTCAGACGGACCCTCGTCAAGGCTGATCGTCGTGCCGCCGCAGCCCAGATACAGGCGCGCGCCGTCGTCTGCCTCGATAGAAATATCCCATCGCGGGGTTCCACTCTCACGGAAATCAAGATCAAGATCGAGCGAACCGGTATCGCAGGCAAGGCGTACGCGCGCGGCGATCGGTGCATGCTGATTGACGGGCACTTCGAACCAGGCGCTCTCGACCGAAAGCGGATCAGGGCTGATCGCCGTCAAGATCGAGAGGCCGTTGATGGCGGCATCGAAGACTCCCAATCCGCCGGGCTGCCACAACCAGCTTTGACCGGGGTGCCATTCATGCGCGTCCTCGCGCCAGCACATTGCGCCACGCCGTATCCGCCGTCCGGCAAGCCACGCCGCCGCGCGTGCGACCATCGGTGCTTCGCGGGAATGCCACGCGGCGAAAATCGTACGGCCCGAGGGACAGGCCAGCAACAGCCGCTCGGCGGCAGCCACCGTCATGGCCGGAGGCTTTTCCAACATCACATGCAGGCCAAGCGCCAGGGCCTCGCGTGCGACTGCCGCACGCACTTGCGGCGGGGTACAGATGGCGACCGCATCAACGGCCGGCCCATTGCTAATCAGTGCGGCAAATGATTCGAAACGCGGCTCGGGCATATCGACCGGATTGGGATCGACGACGGCGACACATGCGAACCGGTCATCGGCTCGCAGGACGGGAAGGTGCTCGTCGCGCGCGATCTTTCCGGCGCCGACGACCGCGATACGGATAGGTGGGCCGGAGGTCATTGTTCCCTCTTCCTAAAACAATGTCAGATCACCGCCAATCGACTGCGATCCGCAGCATGGTTCGACGACAACTCGAACCGAGATATATACTTCCAACCGGCCTGTCGGTTTCGCCACGACGGCCGGGTGTCTCACCGTGGCCACGGTTCCGGCCCGCGCCACCGTCATCTCTCGCGATGAAACAAAAATCCCTTCTCAAACATTCATGATGTGGCGGCGTGCTCCGAAGAAGGGGATGAACTTGGCCCGACCCGCAACGTCCGGCACAGCCGATCGGGCAACAGAGGCCCGTTACCGGTTCGTTCGTGGGCTCAGCGGCAAGCTGGCCTCGCGGCTCAGTGACGGGGACGCGACTGCGCAGTCGATGCCTGACGCCTCGCCCGCGAAATGGCATCTGGCCCATACGAGCTGGTTTTTCGAGGCGTTCGTGCTGCGCGATTTCGTCGTTGGCTATCGGCCGTTCGATGATCGCTTCGCCTTTCTCTTCAACAGCTATTACGAGGCGGAAGGGCCGCGTCACGCGCGCGCGCGCCGTGGTCTGCTGACACGGCCCCTGCTTGACGATGTGATCGCCTATCGCGCGCACGTGGACGCTGCGCTGCTCGATGCGTTGCCCCGGCTGGGCGAAGACGGCCGACGGCTGATTGCGCTCGGTCTGCATCACGAGCAGCAGCACCAGGAGTTGATGCTGACGGACATGCTGCACCTGTTCGCGCAAAACCCCTTGCAAATCGGGCTTTGGCCGCGAGAGCGTCGGGATGCTGCGCCCAGTTCCCCGCCGCTGGCCTGGCATGAAGGACCGTGCGGAGTTACCCGGATCGGCCATGATGGCCCCGGCTTTGCCTTCGATTGCGAAGGCCCCCGCCACGACGTGTTGCTCCACCCCCATGCGCTGGCGGACAGGCTGATCACCAACGGTGAGTGGATCGCGTTCATGGAAGACGGCGGATACGATGATCCATCGCATTGGCTGTCCGACGGGTGGGCCTGGCGGCAGCAGGAGGGCGTGGACGCTCCGCTGTATTGGGATCGAAACGACGCGGAAGAGTGGACGCGCTTCACCCTGTCGGGGCGCGAGCCGGTGGACTGGGCCGAGCCCGTCACACATGTCAGCTTTTATGAGGCTGATGCTTTCGCTCGCTGGGCGGGCGCTCGATTGCCGACCGAGGAGGAGTGGGAGGCGTCTGCAACGAGTAACCCCGTCTATGGCACCTTCCTTGACGATGCCGTGCCGTGCCGTCCTGCGCCCGCGCCGCCTGGCGCGGGTGTAAGGCAGATGTTCGGTGACGCGTGGGAATGGACTGGCAGCGCATATCGGCCCTACCCGGGATATCGCCCGGCCCCTGGCGCGGTTGGCGAATACAACGGCAAGTTCATGTCGGGGCAGTTCGTCCTGCGTGGAGGGAGTTGCGCGACCCCGCGCGGCCATGTGCGGGCAAGTTATCGCAATTTCTTTTACCCGCATCAGCGCTGGCAGTTCACCGGGGTGCGGCTGGCACGGGATATTCCGGCATGAGGGGTGCAGATAGGCTGATGTCCGCAGTGGAGGCTGACCCCTGCTTTCGCCGTGACGTTCTTGCCGGGCTTTCGGCCCACCCGAAAAAAACGCCGCCAGTCTGGTTCTATGACCAGCGCGGCTCCGAACTGTTCGACCGGATCACACATATCCCCGAATATTATCCAGGCCGTGCCGAAAGCGCGATACTGTCGGCCCGAGGCAGCGAGATGATGGACGCCATAGGCCCGGGGCGCTGCGTCGTTGAGCTGGGGGCCGGATCGCTGGCGAAGACGCCGATCCTGTTGCGCGCGATTGATCCGGCGGCCTATGTGCCGGTTGACATCTCAGGCGCATTCCTGCGCGGTAACGTGGCGGCGCTGACCAGGGATTTTCCCGCCCTGCCGATAATTCCGGTCGAGGCGGACTTCACCCGCCCATTCCACTTGCCGGAAAGAACGGATCATCTGCGCAAGCTGGGATTCTTTCCGGGTTCGACCATCGGCAATTTCGAGCCCTATGCCGCCGTCGATCTGCTACGGGCGATGCGGGCATCGCTGGGTGAGGATGCGGTGCTGCTGATCGGGATGGACCGGATCAAGCACCCCGATGTTCTTGTTCCCGCCTATGACGATGCGCAGGGCGTGACAGCCGCGTTCAATCTCAATCTGCTTCATCGCATCAATCGTGAGTTGGAAGGTACGATTTCGGTCGATGCTTTCCGGCACGAGGCACGGTGGAACGAGGGCGCCGCTAGGATCGAGATGCATCTGCGCGCGGCCGCGGACATGCGCTTTCGCGTTGCCGGCCGCTTGTTTGAGATGGTGGAGGGCGAGACCATTCATACCGAGAACAGCCACAAATATGATGAGCGCTCAGGGCCGATACTGCTGCGCGCCGGTGGCTGGGAGCCGATGCATGAATGGCGCGATGGCGGCGATCTGTTCTCGGTGTGGCTGGCCAAGGGGCGCGGCTGAGATCAATCGCTTCCGCCCGGTGACCGGCCGGCAGTCCCTTTTCCCACGTTCACAGCGAAGCGTGGTCCTCGCGCGCCTTGCGTGCCGTTTCTATTGCGGTTTCCCTGTCGGCCAGTGCCTGCCACGCTCGTTGCGAACGCAAAAACTGCTCGCGAAGATGCGGCAGGTCAGCTGCGGCCGAGTCCTGGCCGCACTGGTCGGCCTGAACCTGGTAGAAACTTCCCTTTATCGACATGGAAATGTCCTTTTACAGTTGTCCTGCGCGGTTTGGTGCGGGCGTTGACCGTGACGTCCATGCTGGTTTCCGTTGGGACCTGTCGGGTCAGGGTAGGCTCGGCCTTAGCCGAGCTGTTGTATTACGATACGCCGCAACTCCGCCTGGGAGAGAACCGGAGAAAAACGTGTAGAAAGCCGCTTGCGCGGAAAGTAGGTATTGCACGGGCGCAAAGGGGTAGAAGAAGTCACACCAAATCTGAGACGGGTGGAACTCTCCGCATTTTCTTTGTCAGGCCGCGTCTGCGAAAAGCCGATCCCGGCCATAGCGCATGACATTCCGATGAAATCGGCATCAAAACTTGTAATAAACATTTTCATAATCCTGCGTCCGCAATGGCGGGCGCTCTGATGGTTGACGAAACTAACGTCGTCTTTGATCCATGCAGCCTTCGGTTTTTTGTTCCGAAGCCAAGACGTCCTCTGGACAGATCGGCGCGCGTCATCTTGACGCGCACATGATCTCCACGGCGTCGAACGGTGCGATATTACGCATCCTGCCTGCATACAGGCGATAATCCGGTATCATTGCTCGCGAGGCGCCGAAGCGCCCGGCAGGAACAATGCCATTGTTTGGCCGTCGAGGATCAAAAGGATCCCCGTCGGCCAGGAGGCGGCTAGACGCCTTCGAGATTGACCGCAGAGGTCTTGCCGCGACGGTCCGTTTCCAGCTCGTACTTCAGGCGCTGATCCTTCTGAAGCGTTGCCATTCCGGAACGCTCGACCGCGCTGATGTGAACGAAGTTGTCCGGGGTGCCGTCGTCCGGAGCGATAAAGCCATAGCCTTTGTCTACGTTGAAAAACTTGACGGTGCCGATGGGCATAATGAATTTCCTTTCAATGCACGAACGCCACCAGCAGAAATGCTGGCGCAGCTGGCTGCGTGTGAGAGGAAGGATCGGCCGTACGAGGGCGTCAAGAATCCGGTCGCATGCGACGTTAGCAGCTGCTAAATGATGCTTGAGCGTGGAAAAGTCAAGACTGAGCCGTTCCATTTCAGCGAACGGGATCATTACGGTTCGCTGATTTCAGAGGAAAAAGGACCTTCGGCCGCCGCGTTGACAGGCGCGCGGGGGCATCTATACGCTGCGCTGCAATGGGAGGTCGGCGTGCGGATTGTCATCATCGACGAAAGTGCGGCACGCGCCAGCATCATTGAGGAAGGACTGCGGGAGGCAGGCCTTGAAAACCTCTCCATACTGACGGAACGTGAGGGCATGGTCGCGGCGCTGGTCGCGCTGGAGCCGGATGTGGTGCTCATAAACCTTGAAAACCCCAGCCGGGATGCGCTGGAGGAAAGCTTTCTCATCTCGCGGTCCCTGAGGAAGCCGATCGCCATGTTCGTCGATCAGAGCGACGAGGATATGACGACGGCGGCGATCGACGCGGGCGTCTCCGCCTATGTCGTCGACGGTTTCCGCAAGGAACGGGTGAAAGCGATCGTTGATCTGGCGGTCCGGCGGTTTCAGGCATTTTCACGTTTGCAGGATGAACTGACCGAGGCGCGCACGCAGCTTGCCGAGCGCAAGACGATCGACCAGGCCAAGAGCATATTGATAGAAAGGCGGGGGCTGTCCGAGCCCGAGGCCTACAAGCTGCTGCGCAACCACGCGATGCAGAGCAACCGGCGGATAGCCGAGGTCGCTCAGGCACTGATCACCGCCGAAACCATGCTGGGGAGCAAGCTATGACGATGGACCTGTTCCGCATTGGCTTCCTGCCGCTCGTCGACGCCGCGCTGCCGATCCTGGCGCGGGAGCTGGGCTATGCAGAGGAAGAGGGCGTTGAGCTCCAGCTTGTCCGGGACACGAGCTGGGCGACGGTACGCGACCGGCTGCTCTACGGCCACAGCGACGCCGCCCACCTGCTGGCGCCGCTCGCGCTGGCGACGACGCTGGGGCTCGGACGGCCCCCGGTTCCGTTGTCGGTGCCCTTCGTTCTCGGCCTTAATGGAAACGCGATCACCCTGAAGCCCGGCCTGGCACGCCAGGTAGTGGCGGAGGGTGAGGATCTGCCTGACTCGGCGACCTCCGGCGCGCGTTTCGCCGCCCTGTTGCGGGAAAAGGCTCAGGCCGGAAAGCGGCTGCGTATCGGCGTCGTCCACCGCTATTCCAGCCACAACTACATGCTGCAATATTGGCTGCGTGCATGTGGCGTCGATGTCGAGAACGAGGTTGAGATCGTCACCATAGCCCCCCCGTTCGCGGCCGATGCTCTGGCGACGGGAGAAATTGACGGCATATGCGTCGGTGAACCCTGGAACAGCGTCTCTGTCGAGCGGGGCGTGGGCGAGATCGTCAACGTCACCTCCCACATCTGGCGCCGGGGCGTGGAGAAGGTCCTTGCAATGCCGACAGCGGCAATGGAGGCGGCCCCGGAACTTGTGCACCGGGTTATCCGTGCGCTGTTTCGCGCAGGCGAGGCATTCGTGGTGCCGGATCGCTGCGAGGAAATATCCGGCATCCTTGCCCGCCCGGAATATCTCGGCGCGTCGGCGGCGCTCATTGGCCGCGCGGTGTCGGATCGGATCAAGCTGCGTGCGGAGGCGGAACCCATGCATATACCCGATTTCATGTTTCAGCACCGGCAGGCAGCGAACTTTCCCTGGGTCAGCCAAGCGGCCTGGCTTTATTCGCAAATGGTGCGCGCCGGGCATGTGGAGGAAAGCGCCGAGGGGTATGCTGCGGCGCAGAAGGTCTTTCGGCCCGAAGTTTATCGCGCCGCACTGGCGGGTCGAGGGGTTCCCCTCCCGGGTGCCAGTGCCAAGCTGGAGGGCGGCATCGCGGAAACCACGGGAGTCGGCACTATTCAGGGAAGGTTGCTGCTCAGCCCGGACCAGTTCTTCGACGGCCGCGCGTTCGATCCGGATCGCCTCACTGCCTATCTGGCGGGAAATTAGGGAGACGCACTTTTTGCGCACTGCAAAAAAGATGCTTGTGGTCGCCTGCGAATCGTGACAGAGATAAGGCATCGGGACGATGATGTTCCGATTGATATTCCGGTTTCGTCCATCGGGGGGCGGAACGCAGATTGGCGATCCGCTGTGGATGGAAGCCCAAGGCAATGATGCCGCCCCGAGGATGCATGAGGCTGTCCGTCAGGGCGGCTTTTTTTATGCCCTGCTGACTCCCGCGATCACCGTTCGTTCTAAAGGGAGCATGACCGTGAAAGACAACAAAACAGGGATAGATCGTCGCGGACTGTTGAAGGTGAC
>DASULD010000081.1:0-23151 GCA_036278355.1 Sphingobium sp. | reverse complement strand
GCCGGCGCGGTGCATCAGGTCGTCGTGCCCGGTACCGAAGGCGACTTCGGCGTTCTGGAGGGCCATGCGCCGTTCATGTCGACCGTCCGTGACGGCGAGATACTGGTTTTCGAGACCGCCTCGTCCCAGCCGGAAAGCATTTCCGTGGTCGGCGGATTCGCCGAGGTCAGCGAGCGCGGCCTGACCGTACTGGCCGAAAAGGCGGGGTAAATTTCCCTAGCGCGGTATGGAAGTGTCGACCGTTACATCGTTGACTGCCGCACTTCGCTAGAAAGTAGTTGCGCAGTTTGCAGGGACGCAAAATCCATTTTTAACCCGGATATGCAATGCACACCTGACTAAAGACAGGTGATTGCTATCAATGGAAGCCGCGCTTACTGCCATACCCTTCAGCGATGCTGTAGAGCGTTTTGACGCCAGATGGCGTCGCGCAAACATGATGCTCATAGCCTGGGCCGAGCATGGACTTTCCCGGTCCGCTGCTTGGGCATGCGCCGTACTCGCTCTGCTTGCTCTCCAATGCTATCTGGCGGTCATACACCACGCATGGATGGACGAATGGCAGGCGTTGCTCATCGCCCTCCAATCGCCCGATTGGCCCCACCTTCTGCAGAATCTTCGCTACGAAGGACACCCGCCCCTCTGGTACGCGATCCTTAGAACGCTTGCCGTTTTCCTGCCGCCTCCGATGATACTGACCGTTGCGCAGCTCGCGATCGCACTCGGTACCCAGATTGCTATCTTCGGCTGGACCGCATTTTCACGAACAGAGCGGTTACTGATTGGCCTGAGCTACTTCGTTCTCATCGAATTTGGGACGGTCTCCCGAAGCCTCAGCTTCGGCGTGCTACTCACAGTACTGTTCTTTCGCGCCAGGGAAACATGGCTGAAATGGACGATCATTGTCTTGCTTCCCCTCGTGGATTTCCAGTTCGGTCTTATCTCCATCGTAGCCATTGCGCTGATGATAAGGGAAGGAAGATGGTCTTACGTCGGGGCCGGCACCTGGATCTTCGCCGCCATGGTTGCTGCGTGGTGCGTCCAGCCCGCGCCAGATATGATACCTGCGCTAGACACCAAAGCCCCTCATCTGGAATTGCTCCGCGGCCTCATCGCGCTCTCCTCCATGCTGGTTCCCCTTCATTACATGCAGGATCAATGGCACTGGGCCGGGGCTTTGCCGCCCGCGATAGGTATTGCACTGGGCTTGGCTTTCTTGGCCTTCATGTTCAGACATTTGCAGCATGATCTGATCGCAGTCGCGCTTATGTTCGGCTTTGTCGCAGTCAATTTCCTTTTTACAGCGGTGGTTTACCCACTCGCGGTCAGGCACTGGACACTCGTCCCTTTGACATTCATCCTGCTTGTGGGGTGGACACGGGTTAAAGGTCACACTCATGCGACAAGGCCTAGTTTTCAAGCCTGGTTGTTTGTGGCCGCGCTCGCAGGATTATGGGGTACGACGCTCAACATCACACGCCCATTCGATTCCGGCCACCAGGCAGCTGCCTTCATAAAGAGGCAGGGACTTCAAGATAAGCACTGGGTTGCTTGGCCCAATATAAACGGGCCGGTTCCCGCAGCGATCCTGGGGCGCGACATACATAATCTGGGAAGTCGTTGTGCGCAGTCGTTTATCCGGTGGAACTATCGAAGCCCTATCAAAACCCGCACGCGATTCGAACAGGAGCTTCGTCAGGTGTCAAACCGGTATGGGCGTTTCTACCTGATCTCGGATCAGAATGTCGCACGCGTAGTAAGTAAAGGATTTGTCAAAAGAATTGCTGCTTTCGAGCCAGGATATAATGGTCAGATATTTCAGCTGTTCGTGGTTAACCCGGACGCACCGGAGAGCGCTCTCCGCCCTGCACCCTGCGTCCCAGGCCTGCGGCCGCTCTCTGAGGTCTTCCGTTGACCCCCTTTACCATTTCATAAAAGTTTCTGGCCTATGACCGTCGCGTGCGTGCCGTGCTGGCATTTGAAGCGTGATCAAGGGAACCCATGAGCGCATTCGGACGGAAGAACGGGCCTGGAGCGACGCGGCCGGCATTCGGTGTCGCGAAGCCCATGCACATCCTGACACCGCAAACGGGTAACGCGCCCGGCGTGCCCGCAACGCCGCTGCCGATGGAGCCGCTTGGCGGCGACCAGTTCCCGCCGATTGATCCGTCCGCGTTCCTCCCTTCCGATCCGGCCGATGGCTCGATTCAGGACGAGTTGTCCCCCCAGCAGGTCAAGAATGCCGAGGCGATGGCGCGCCTCCACGACCGGATGAATGCGGACCATTCGGCGCAGGACGGCAGCCAGGGCTTTGACGTATCGATCCACAAGATCAAGGAACAGGTCCTTCCCCGCCTGCTGGAGCGCGTCGATCCGGAGGCCGCCGCAACCCTCACCAAGGATGAACTGGCCGAGGAATTCCGGCCGATCATCATGGAGGTTCTTGCCGAGCTGAAACTCACGCTGAACCGGCGTGAGCAGTTTGCGCTGGAAAAGGTGCTGGTCGACGAACTGCTGGGGCTGGGTCCGCTCGAAGAACTGATCAACGATCCCGACATCAGCGACATCATGGTGAACGGCCCGTTCCAGACCTACATCGAAAAAAAGGGCAAGCTGCAGATCGCGCCGATCCGTTTCCGTGACGAGGAGCACCTGTTCCAGATCGCGCAGCGCATCGTCAACAAGGTCGGCAGACGTGTCGACCAGACGACGCCGCTCGCCGACGCCCGCCTGCCCGACGGCAGCCGCGTCAACGTGATCGTGCCGCCGCTGTCCCTGCGCGGGACCGCCATCTCCATCCGTAAATTCTCGGCCAAGCCGATAACGCTCGACAATCTGCGCGATTGGGACGCGATGAGCTCGCAGATGTGTACGGCGCTCAAGATCGCGGGCGCCTGCCGCTTCAACGTCGTCATCTCGGGCGGCACGGGCTCTGGCAAGACGACGATGCTCAATGCCCTGTCCAAAATGATCGACCCGGGGGAGCGCGTGCTGACGATCGAGGACGCGGCCGAACTGCGCTTGCAACAGCCGCACTGGCTGCCGCTGGAAACCCGCCCCGCGAACCTGGAGGGTCAGGGCGCAATCACCATCGGCGATCTCGTCAAGAACGCGTTGCGTATGCGGCCGGACCGCATCATCCTGGGCGAAATTCGCGGCGCGGAATGTTTCGACCTGCTCGCCGCGATGAACACCGGCCATGACGGATCCATGTGTACGCTCCACTCCAACAGCCCGCGCGAGTGCCTGGGCCGCATGGAGAACATGATCCTGATGGGCGACATCAAGATTCCGAAAGAAGCAATCTCGAAACAGATCGCCGATTCCGTCGACCTTATCGTGCAGGTGAAGCGCCTGCGCGACGGGTCCCGCCGCGTCACCAACGTCACCGAGGTAATCGGCATGGAAGGTGATGTGATCGTGACGCAGGAACTGTTCAAGTTCGAATATGTCAGCGAGGATGAGAACGGCAGGATCATAGGCGAATACCGGTCGATGGGCCTGCGTCCCTACACGCTGGAAAAGGCGCGCAGCTTCGGCTTCGACCAGGCGCTCCTCGAAGCCTGCCTTTAACACGACTATCCCTTCGCGCTTGCGGCTCCTGCCCTTTCCCGGCACAGTCCCGCCGCATCACGGAAGGATTCCCCATGCGTTCCATATATCTCGGGCTGCTCGCCACCTGCGTTGCTTCGATCACGCCGGTTTCGGCCGTGGCCGCCGACAGTGAAATCAGGGTTTCCGATGCGATCACCGCAGCCGTTTCCGCGCCGACGCGCACGCCCACCAACCTCGCCCGCGACGCCTTCCGCCATCCGGCAGAGACGCTCGCCTTTTTCGGTGTCGATCCCGACGAAACACTGCTCGAACTTTATCCCGGAGGCGGCTGGTACAGCGAGATATTGGGACCGCTGCTGCGTGTGTCCGGAACCTATTATGCGGCGCCACCGCCCGGCAAAAGTCAAGACGCGTTCAGCGCGAAGGTTGCGGCTGATCCCGCCCGCTATGGCAAGGTCAAGATCGTAAGCTGGCCCCCGGCCGCAGACGCGATAGCGACAGGCAGCCTCGATACGATCCTGACCTTCCGCAACGTCCATAATCTGGTGATGAACGGAACGGCCGAACGCGACTTCGCGACCTTCTTCGCGCTGCTGAAACCAGGTGGCACGCTGGGTGTGGTTGATCACCGCCTTCCGGAGGACCGTACGGCGGAAGCGGAAAAGACCAGCGGCTATGTGAAGCTTTCCAGCGTCCTGAAGCTGGCGGAAGCCGCCGGCTTCGTGCTGGAAGCCCAATCGGAAATCAACGCCAACCCGAAGGACAAGGCCGACCACCCGAAAGGCGTGTGGACATTACCGCCAATATTGGCGCTCGGCGCACAGGACCGCGAGGCATATCTGGCGATCGGTGAAAGCGACCGAATGACGCTGCGGTTCCGTAAACCCCGATAGCCTGCGTCGTGCCGGTCTTTCGGGGCCTCGACGGACAGATGTGCGCAGTACCGATACAGGGGGGTGACGCGCACGCAGGCCGCCGCTAAGCGGGCGCGGTGACATCCGCGAGCACCCCAGCCCGTCCCCTGTATGCGCTCGGCCTGCGCCTGGCGGCCATGATGACGATGTCCCTTATGTTCGCCGCCGTGAAATGGCTGAGCGAGCGGGACGTGCATTTCGTGGAGATCCTGTTTTACAGGCAACTGTTAGCGCTGCCCGTGGCGGTGCTGTTCGTGCTGACCGGTCCAGGCATAGCGTCCCTGCGCACCCGGCGGATTGGAGCACATTTCAGCCGTTCGGTGGTAGGCCTGACGTCGATGGCACTCAACTTCGGCGCGGTGATCATGCTTCCCCTGGCCGAAGCGACGACTCTCGGCTTCACCGTGCCCATCTTCGCCACGATTTTTGCCACCATGTTTCTGGGCGAGCGTCCCGGCGTCCACAGATGGCTGGCGGTTGTCATGGGCTTTGCCGGTGTCGTCATCATCATCGGGCCGGGCGGGCACGAGGGGATGTCGATGGTCGGGGTCACGGTTGCGCTGCTGGGGGCCGTGGGCGCATCGATGGTCTCGCTGGTGCTCAGGCAACTGGGACGCACCGAACCGTCGGCCGCGATCGTATTTTATTTCTCGTTCTTTTCGATCCCCCCACTCGCCGTCGCCATGCTATTTTACGGGCATGGCCATGATCCGCTGATCTGGGCTGTGTTGATTGGAATGGGCGTCCTTGGCGGCCTTACTCAGCTCCTGATGACTGCGGCGCTGCGCTGGGGGCCAGTTTCGCTGGTGCTGCCGATGGATTATTCGACCCTGCTGTGGTCAACGGCCATCGGCTGGATCATGTGGAACACCTTGCCGGGGCCATGGACCTGGGCGGGCGCTGCGATCATCGCCGCAAGCAGCACCTATATCGCGTGGCGTGAACGGATACGGCAAGGCCAGGCGGTGAGCAGGGGGGTTTCGATCAGTTGAGACGATAGACAAGGGTCAGATTGTTCGCGGGCATGGGATAAAGCGCGGTTCGGACAAGGCCCCTTTCCTCCGCGGCCTGATCGACGTCCTCGACGGCCCGCAGGCCGAAGCGTGTATCCATCGCTTTCAGTTGCGCATCAAACGCAAGGTTGCCTGGCGCGGTATCCACATCGGCTCTTCGAAACGGGCCGTACAGGATCAACGGGGAATTTGGGGTCAGCAGCCGGGCCGCCCCGTCGAGGAGGCCGAGCGTCGACGCCCATGGGCTGATGTGGACCATGTTGATGCAGAGGATCGCGGCGGGCGCAATCACCGGCCAGGACGCGGACGCCGCATCCAGGTCCACCGGGGGCAGCAGATTGGGTAGCGCAGCCTGTTGGGACCACGCGGCGATGGATGCCCGGGCGGACGGATCAGGATCGGACGGCTGCCAGCGAAGCGCGGGGAAACGCGCCGCGAAATGAACGGCATGCTCGCCCGAACCGCTCGCGACTTCGAGCACCAGCCCGGCTTCCGGCAGTTCGCGCACCAGCACGCCGGCTATGGCGTCCCGATTCCGCAGCGTAGCGGGTGCGTGGCGCCTTTCCCCCTCGCCGTTACCGGAAAACCAGGGGCGCTCCGTCACTCGGCCGCCTCGTCCAACGCCTCCTCGCGCCAGGCAAGGACCGGCCTGCGCGCGGCAAGCGTCTCATCGAGCCTCCGCCGGGGGGCATACCACGGGGCGCCCTTCAGCGCCTCGTCCCCCGCTTTTGCCCTCTCCGCCACCGAACGCAGCGCGCCGATGAACTGATCCAGCGCCGCCTTGCTTTCGGTCTCCGTCGGTTCAACCAGCATCGCGCCATGCACCACCAGCGGGAAGTACATCGTCATCGGGTGATACCCTTCGTCGATCAGCCCCTTGGCGATGTCGAGCGTCGTGAAGCCTTCGGCTAGTCCCTTGTCCGAGAACAGCGCCTCGTGCATGCACGGGCCGCTCGCCCCGAACGGCGCATCGAGCACGTCGTCCAGGCTGCGCAGCACGTAGTTGGCGTTGAGCACCGCGTCGCCGCTCGCCTGACGCAGTCCGTCGGCGCCATGCGACAGGATATAGGCGAGGGCGCGGGTGAACATCCCCATCTGTCCGTGAAAAGCGACCATGCGGCCGAAGCTGCCGCCATGATGCTCCCCCGCCGTTTCCTCCTCGATCAGGTGATAGACCCCTTCCGCATCCCGTTCGACGAACGGCAGCGGCGCGAAGGGCGCCAGCGCGGCGCTCAAGACCACAGGGCCGGACCCGGGCCCGCCGCCGCCGTGAGGGGTGGAAAAAGTCTTGTGCAGGTTGATGTGCATCGCGTCGACGCCGAGATCGCCCGGACGGACCCGGCCCACGATCGCGTTGAAGTTCGCACCGTCGCAATACACGAGTGCGCCGGCCGCGTGTGCTGCGTCGGCGATGTTCTTCATGTCGCGCTCGAACAGGCCGCAGGTATTGGGATTGGTGATCATCACCGCAGCGATGTCGGGGCCAAGGCGCCTCTCCAAAGCCGCGAGGTCGACACGACCATCTTCCGTCGCCGGAATGTTCTCCACGCGGTAGCCCGCAAAGGCAGCCGTGGCCGGATTGGTGCCATGCGCACTTTCCGGAACGAGCACGACTTGCCGCGCATCGCCCCGCGCCTCCAGCGCCGCCCGGATGCAAAGCAGACCGCACAATTCGCCATGCGCCCCGGCCTTCGGGCTCATTGCAACGGCGGGCATGCCGGTCAGCGCCTTCAGCCACTCGCCAAGCTCGTGGATGACGCCGAGCGCGCCCTGTACGGTGGCAACCGGAGCAAGCGGGTGAAGATCGGCAAAGCCGGGCAACCGCGCGACCTTTTCATTGAGGCGCGGATTATGCTTCATCGTGCAGCTGCCGAGCGGAAACAATCCGAGGTCGATCGCATAGTTCTGACGCGAAAGGCGGGTGTAGTGCCGCACCGCCTCAGGCTCCGAAAGGCCCGGGAGACCCACGGGCGACTTGCGCGCCAGCGTCCCCAGCCTGCCGGGCACCTGCGGCGCGGGAGGCAGGTCGACTCCGGTGGTCGACGAGCCGCCGATCTCAAAGATCAGCGGTTCCTCAAGCATCAGCGCGCGATTGCCGGTAGCCGTGACAGGGCCTGCAACACGTTCACTCATGCTCATCTGCGGGCGCCATCCGCTCTCGTTGACGGTCATGCCAGCACCTCCTTCAGGCCCGCACACAGGGCGTCGATGTCATCCCCAGTCACCGTCTCCGTCACTGCGACGACCAAGCCCCGCCCGAGGCCGGGCTCCTCAGGATAGAGCCGACCCAATGACACGCCCGCAAGGACGCCCCGATCAGCGAGTGTCCGCACCACTTCCCGAGCATCCTGATCAAGAATGAGCGTGAATTCATTGAAGAAGCATTCATTCAACAGGCGAACACCCGGCACGCTTGCGAGCTGCTGAGCCGCCTGCACCGCCCTTGCGTGGTTGACCGAAGCCAGATCCCGGAGCCCCTTCTCCCCCAGAAGCGTCATGTGGATCGAGAACGCCAGAGCGCAGAGCCCGGAATTCGTACAGATATTGGAGGTCGCCTTTTCCCGGCGGATGTGCTGTTCCCGCGTTGACAGCGTCAGCACGAAACCGCGCTTCCCCTCCGCATCGACCGTTTCGCCGCACAGCCTGCCCGGCATCTGACGCACCAGTTTCTCGCGGCACGCGAACAGGCCGAGATAAGGCCCTCCAAATTGCAGACCCACGCCCAGGGACTGGCCCTCGCCGACCACGATGTCCGCGCCCATGACCCCCGGCGCCTCGATCGCGCCGAGCGCGACCGGCTCGGTCACGACCGCGATCAGTAGGGCACCTGCCTTATGAACCTTCTCAGCCAACGCGGACAGGTCACTGATCCGACCCAATATGTCGGGATACTGGACGACGACGCAGCTGGTTTCCGCATCAACAGCAGCGATCAACGCATCGATGTCGCCCGCAGCATCAAGGTCGGGTGCGCGGTAGACCAGATCATCGCCGGTGAATCGCGCCATTGTGTTCGCGACGCTCACATAATGGGGATGAAGTCCCGACGAAAGCAGCGCCCTGCCCCGTCGCGTCACGCGTCGCGCCATGACGATGGCTTCCCAGCACGCGGTCGATCCGTCATACATGCTCGCGTTCGCTACATCGCAACCGAACAGCCGCGCGACCTGCGTCTGGAACTCGAACAGCATCTGGAGCGTGCCCTGGGCGATTTCCGGCTGATACGGCGTGTAAGCCGTCAGGAACTCGCCACGCTGGATCAGGTGATCGACGCTCGCCGGGACGTGATGGCGATAGGCACCCGCTCCGAGAAAAAAGGGCGCCTCACCGGCCGCCATGTTACGCCGCGCCAGCGCGGCCATGTGCCGCTCCACCGAAAGTTCATCCCGGTGGTCGGGCAGCCCGGCGATCTTGGCGGGAAGCCGCGCTTCGTTGGGCACATCGGCGAACAGATCATCGACACTTGCCGCACCGATGCGGTCCAGCATCATGCGCCTGTCGGCGTCGGTCAGGGGAAGGTAACGCATCAGTCCGTGTCCTTGCTGGTCGGTGGTCCGTTCACAGATCCTGGACGAACTTGGCGTAGGCGCTCTCGGTCATGAGGGATGTCAGTTCCTCAGCGTCGGTCAGGCGGAGTTTGAAGAACCAGCCTTCCTCCTCCGCGTCGCCATTGACGAGCGCCGGTTCCGCCTCCAGCGCGCCGTTCACCTCGATGACCTCACCGGACACAGGCGCGTACACATCGGACGCGGCCTTGACCGATTCCACGACGGCGGCATCGTCGCCCTTGTCGAACGTTTTGCCCTCCTCGGGCAGTTCGACGAACACGATGTCGCCAAGCTGCTGCTGCGCATAGTCGGTGATCCCGACGGTGGCGACGTCGCCGTCGACATCGACCCACTCATGATCCTCGGTAAAATAACGGCTCATCAGGATACTCCCTTGCGGCGATAACGATGGGGAACGAAAGGCATAGGAACAACGCGCGCGGCGATCCGCTTGCCGCGCACCTCAATCTCGACCGGCGTGTCGGCCACGGCATAGCCGGTATCGACCCAGGCCATCGCGATCGGAGCACCGAGCGTGGGCGCAAAACCGCCCGAAGTCACACGGCCTATTTTCCTGCCGCCGTCGAAGAGTTCCGCACCCTCGCGAGCAGGCAGGCGCCCCTCGATGGCAAGGCCAACGCGACGAACGGGAGCGCCATTTTTCAGTTCCCCGGCAACGCGTTCGCAGCCGATGAACCCGCCTGCCTCCCGCCGTTTCCTGGAAATGGCGAAGGCAAGGTCTGCTCCCACCGGTCCGATTTCCGGCGTCAGATCATGGCCATAAAGCGGCAACCCGGCCTCAAGCCGCAGCGAATCCCGCGCGCCAAGTCCGACCGGCTTTACCTCTGGCTGCTCCAACAGCGCATCCGCGAAAGCCTGCGCCGCCTCGGCGGGCAGGCTGATCTCAAACCCGTCCTCGCCGGTGTAGCCGGACCGGCTGATCCAGAGCGCATGACCATTCCAGGCGAAAGGCGCGCACTGCATGAAGAACAGGCGGTCGAT
Source organism: Sphingobium sp. (assembly GCA_036278355.1). GTDB lineage: Bacteria > Pseudomonadota > Alphaproteobacteria > Sphingomonadales > Sphingomonadaceae > Sphingobium. The sequence continues at coordinate 13,119 of DASULD010000081.1, read as the reverse complement.
ACCCGGCACGAGCCGCGAGAGCGCAGCGGCGGACTCCGGCCCCTGCACCGCCAGCAGCGCCATTTCATCCATCAGGTTGATGGTCACATCGTCCGGCAAATGGTCGAGCAGCCAGGCGATGTCGTCATATTTGGTTGCACCGTTGACGACCATGTAGATGTCGTCGGGACGCCGCGCGACCATGAGGTCATCGAGTATTCCGCCTGCCTCATCCAGCAGGAAGGAATAACGCTGCTGCCCCACCGGCAACGTCGCGATGCCGGCCGGAATCACTGCTTCGAGCGCAGCGTCGACGTCATTTCCGGCGAAGGACAGTTGCCCCATATGGCTGACGTCGAACAGACCGGCGTGGGCACGCGTCCACAAATGCTCTGCCATGATGCCCTCGTACTGGAGGGGCATCTGATAGCCGGCGAACGGAACCATCCTGCCCCCCTGCGCGCGGTGCCAGGCATCGAGCGGCAACAGCTGCGGCGGCAGTTCGCCGTCAGTGTCATCGTTATCTATGGTATCAACGGGTTGTGAGCCACTCATGTCATTGCTCCGCAAACAGGTCGGGACGGAATCGGACGCATCATGCCCTTCTCCGGCCGCCCCCTCTGTCACGGAACCTGAGAGCTTTGACCGCGATGCCATGGGCATCGTCGGCTTACCCCTTCGGTGGGGCGGAATTCCGCCCGCTTTCCAGAGTGCCTATTTCAGAATGCGGTCCTTTGGCCTGAGAGATTCCGGGGCGGTTGCTCCTTCGGCGACCGGCAACGGATTTCCCCGCCCCGGCACTCTCCCGCATTCTGACCACAGCGAATCCTCACTGCGGAGACGGCATCAGCCTTTGCCCAAAGCGCCGAGGCTGTCAATCGGTGACCGCTTACGCCGACGGCATCGCACCGTGGATCTCTTCATAACGGCGTTCGGCGAAACGATCCGTCATTCCGGCGATGTAATCGCCGACATGACGGCTGCGCGCGGGTTCATCCATGCGCACCGCGTCCTGCCAGTAGTCGCCCATCAACTCGGGTTGCCGTCCATAGGCGGCGAACAAGCCAGTCACCACCGCCCTGGCACGGCGCGCCTCGGCCAACTGGGATTCGCTGAGGTAGAGATTGGCGTACATGAAACGGCTCAGCACATGCTCCTGCTCGGCGAGCCTGTCGGAAAAAGCAACGAGGCGCCGCCCGGCGGCACGCACGTCCGCGACACTCGCCACCCCCGCGGCGGCGATGCTGGCCCGGCTCGTTTCAATCACATCGTTCACCATGACGCCAATCTGATCACGCACCAGTTCACGCAGCAGCCTCCGTTCGGGCACATCAGGGTAGCGAGCGCGGACCGCGTCCCACCCGTCGCGCACCATCGGCACCTGGCAGATCTGGTCGAGTGTCAGCATACCCGCGCGCAGCCCGTCATCGATGTCGTGATTGTCGTAGGCGATGTCGTCGGCGATGGCCGCGACCTGCGCCTCCAGACTGGGCCAGCGTTCCAGTTCCAGCGGGAAAAGCGCGTCGAGTTCCCGCATCGCCCAGTTGGGCGCCAGGACCGGGCCGTTATGCTTGGCCAGTCCCTCCAGCATGTCCCATGAGAGATTCAGGCCCGGAAAACGTGGATAGGGACTTTCGAGCAGCATCAGAATGCGCAGGCAATGGGCATTGTGGTCGAACCCGCCCGCATCCACCATCGCCTGTTTCAGAGCATCCTCGCCTGCATGGCCGAACGGGGGATGACCGAGGTCGTGGGCGAGGCACAGCGCCTCGGTCAGATCCTCGTTGAGGTTCAGGGCGCGGGCGATGGTCCGCCCGATCTGCGCGACCTCCAGACTGTGGGTCAGGCGTACGCGGTAATGGTCCCCGTCGGGCATGACGTAGACCTGGGTCTTGTGACGCAGGCGGCGAAAGGCAATGGAATGAATGATACGGTCGCGGTCGCGCTGGAACATGTCACGCGGGCCGCGCTGCGCTCCGCCCGGCTCTTCATGGAGGCGCCCACGGCTCAGTTCCGGTCGGCAGGCATAAGGTGCAAGGTCAGTCACGCCCCGTCAGTCGCCTACCCGGTCCAGCACCTCTCCCGCCTCGCTGCGCCAGACGAAAGCATCGCTGCCCCCCTTGCGGAGTTCCGCCTCCGTATCCTTCGCCTTGGCAAGGGAGGAGAACGGCCCGACCACGAGGCGGTTCGTCTGGCCCCACGAGGCCGACCAGCCGTCCTTCTTCGCTATCCCGGCATATTGCTTCTTCATGCGGCGCAGGGTGAAGGCCAGCGCCCCTTCATTGCGCCCGACGCCGACCTGCACCCAATAGCGTGCGGGATTATCGTCAAGCCTCTTCTTTTCGGCGGCGGCCTTGGCCTTGGCCTCGGCTTCCGCCTTCTTACGAGCAGCTTCCTTGCGCGCCTTTGCCTCATTGGCCTCTCGCGCCTTGCGCTGGGCGGCCTGCAACGTAGCGATTTCGGAAAGGTTCACGGGCGCAACGCGTGGCTGGCGTTCGTCCACCGGAATATCGATGTCCGCTATGATGTCCGCGAGGGTCCGATCCGGCTTTTCCGAAAGAGGGCGTGCGGGCGGCACGGCCGCCGGGACAGGAACAGCGGACGGCGTGCGCGCAAGCATCGGTGCAGACGATGGCTGAGGTGCGGGGGCTGGGGTTAAGGTCGAAGGCGGGCGGACGGCCGCCTGCGCAGCGGGGGCTGGCGGACCCTGAACCGCTCGCGCGGGGGCGGGGGCGGCCGGGCGGGAGGCCGGGGCCGCCGCGCGAGCGGCAGCAGCCTGAGGGGCCGAAACAACCGGACGTGGCGGAACATTGGGGGCCATGGCGACGTCCGCCCGCGGTAACGCGGTCTGTTCCCGGCGTACCGGTCGGGCGGCCGGTACGCTTGCCGTCGTCACAGGAGCCGCCGCCGCGGCGTTCCGGGTCGTCGCCCCCGTGTCCCCCTTCCGGCCGCGCCTGGCGGGGACCGCAGGAGCCGGGGGAGTCGCCTCGGCCGCCTGCACCGGAACGGCTGTGGCCCCGATCGGCATGCTGACAAGACCGGGCGGGAACTGGCCCAGATGCACCGCCGCCGCCCGTTGTGCCGGGCTCAGCATCGCCATGCGCTCAAGATAGGGCTTGATCGCGTCAGCAAGCTCTCGGGGCATAACCTGGTGGGCAATGTCCATCGCTTCCCTGGTCTTGCCGTTCATGGCGAGGATGAACGCCCGGTCGCGCCACGCGCCACGGTCGCTTTTGTACAGCAGCGGCTGAAGCATCGCCTGGGCGACATCGGGCTGACCCGATATTCCGTGGGACACCGCCCGCCGGCGGATCACCTTCGCGTTGCCCGGATCAAGTTGCAGCGCCGCCGCATAATCCTGCTGCGCGCCGCGCTGATTTCCTGTGAGATCGCGTGCAAGGCCCCGGTCGGCCAGCAGCCCGGCATCGCTGTAGCCGAGATTGCCCGCCTGCTCCATCAGGCGCAAACCATCGCCAACCTGATCGAGCAGGAGCATGGCCCGGCCCAGCCCCGCCTTCACCCGGCCGTTATTGGGCGACACATCATCCGCGCGACCGAAAAAACCGAGCGCGGAGCGGGGATCCTCCAGCGTCAACGCGGATTCGCCCGCGGTCAGCAGGGCGGCCAGATTGCGGGGGTCGATCGCGAGCGTCGACATGGCAGCGGACATCGCCTTGCCCGCGTCGCTGCTGCGAAGGTCAAGTTGAGAGGAAATGGTCTGACCCGCCTGAGCGTAGACGACAGCGGGCGCGGCAATCATCGCCGCCACGCCCAGCGCCGCCAGCCGGGTGATCGCGCGGACGTCAACGGTTCTCATGCAAACTTCTCAAACGGTCACAAACTTGGAGCATTTCAAGTCGTTAGCCGACCACGGTCAACTCGGAAACGGTCTAGGCGGCGACCCGCGCTTCCGCCGGTCTGGATCGAGCGCACCCACCAGCAGCCTTCTTCCCGGCTACTGATTACCCTGACGATTCAGAAACTGCGGAAACTGTGTCACCGTCGAAGGACCCTCATCATCGTCCTCCTCGGCATCGCGCCCGCGCCCCAACCCACGCGAAAGGCCAGACATCCGCTCAAACAACGTACCGCCAACCGGTTTGGAGGGTGACGCAGCCTGCGGCTTTTCCGCCTCGGGTTCGGTCACCTTGGCATCGGCCCCGAGCAACAATTCGTCATTGCCGTCGATATCGTCGAAGCGCGCCACGGGACGGAGTTCCGCCGGCGCCTCCGCCTCGACCGGAGCAGTGCGATCTACCGCAGCTTCGGCTGGCACAGCATCGGCCTCTGATGGGGCCATCTCGATTTCCGGCTGGTCAACAGCCGCGAAGGCCGGGGCATTTATCGGCGCGACAGGTTCGGATACCGCCGCAACGGCGTCTGGAACAGGCTGCGGCCGCGCCGAGAAGCTGAACGGCTGCGGCGCACGCACCGGGCTCGTTTCGCTCTCGATCCCGGTGGCTACCACGGAAACCCGGATTTTGCCCTCCAGATCCGGGTTGAACGCCGAACCCCAGATGATGTTGGCATCCGGATCAACAAGTTCGCGGATGTGGTTGGCGGCCTCGTCGACCTCCATCAGGCGCATATCCTCGCCGCCCGTGATCGACACGATGACACCCTTGGCGCCCTTCATGGACACACCGTCCAGCAGCGGGTTGGCAATCGCCTTCTCGGCGGCCGCAAGCGCGCGGCCGTCGCCGTCTGCCTCGCCCGTGCCCATCATCGCCTTGCCCATTTCGCCCATCACGGATCGCACGTCGGCGAAATCGAGGTTGATGAGGCCGGGCATGACCATGAGGTCGGTGATGCCGCGCACACCCTGCTGCAGCACCTCGTCCGCCATCAGGAAGGCTTCCTTGAAGGTGGTGTTGGGATTGGCGACCAGAAACAGGTTCTGGTTGGGAATGACGATCAACGTGTCAACGTGCTTCTGCAGCTCCTCGATCCCCGCATCGGCGGAGCGGGCGCGCCGGGCGCCCTCGAATGTGAACGGCTTGGTCACGACGCCGACCGTGAGGATGCCCTTGTCACGCGCGGCCTTGGCAATCACGGGAGCAGCGCCCGTGCCGGTGCCGCCGCCCATGCCGGCGGCGATGAAGCACATGTGCGCGCCGTCGAGAGCCTCCTCGACCGAGTTGATGGTTTCTTCCGCCGCAGCGCGGCCGATTTCGGGACGTGAACCAGCGCCCAGGCCTTCGGTGATACGTGGCCCCAACTGTATCCGCCGCTCCGCCGACGACGCATTCAGCGCCTGCGCATCGGTATTCGCAACGATGAAATCGACCCCCTCCACCTGGGCCGCGATCATGTTCGCAATGGCGTTCCCGCCCGCGCCGCCCACGCCGATCACGGTGATACGCGGCTTCAGTTCGTCAACCATCGGCGGTCCAATCTCGATGCTCATATGCCTGCTCCCTGGGCCAGATGCCCAACCCTGCATTGCCGCCGCCCGAGCGACGCGGAGAAATACTTCACGCTTGCTTCATGCACGAGATGGAATCGCAATTCATCCCTTTTTTTACCAAATTTCAGCACTCAATAATTGGCCCTGACGACATTGGCCAACCGACGCCACCAAGGCGGTTTGCCACCGCGTTCGGCGGACGGCGACGAACCTTCCGCCGGTCGCAGATCAACAGGGTCCGCATGACCGTAAAGCGCGAGACCGACGAGAGTCGCAAACGCCGGGCCGGAATGTGCCTCTGGCAAGGCGACCAGCCCGCGCGGCCTGCCGATCCGCACCGTTCGTCCCAGCACGCCCTGCGCGTAATCGGCAATTCCCTTCATTTCCGCCCCGCCACCCGTGAGCACAACCTGGCGCCCGGCGGGACTTGTGAACCCAAGCTGCGTCAGCGCCTCATTCACCCGTGCGAGAATCTGGCTCAGCCGCTCACATATGACCGCGACGAGCGCCGCACGGGTGATCTTGCCGCCGTCCGACCGTTCCCCTTCGGCGACATTGGGCACGATCTCGATCATCTCCCGAAAATCGCGAGCCGACTGCATGGCCGAACCGTAGAAACATTTGACCCGCTCTGCCTGGCTGCGCCGGATGCCGAACGCCGAAGCAATATCGTCCGTGATGTCCGCTGCGCCGATGGGTATGCTCTGCATACCGAGCAGCATCCCCCCCGCATAGATTGACACATTGGTGACGCCTGCACCCAGCTCCACCAAAGCAACGCCAAGATCGCGCTCCTCCTCGCTCAGGCAGGCCATCCCGGTGGCGAGCGGCGCGGCCACGATCGCGTTGACGTCGAGATAGGCGCCGCGCACACACATCTCCATGTTGGCAAGCGGAGCGCCATCGGTCAGCACGACATGAATGTCCACGCCAAGGCTGTCGGCATGCATGCCCTCTGGCCTGCGCACCCCTTCATGCCCGTTGATCGTGAAGCAGGCGGGCTGCGCATGGAGGACAACGCGCCCGCCCGGATCGATGCTCTCTTGCCCCAGCTTGAGCAGTTCGTCGACATCCGCCTTGTCGACGCGGAACCCGCCGAGTTTCCGGTCGACCGATACAATGTCGCTGACCAGATTGCCCCCCGAGAACCCGACCCACACATCCTCGACGTTGCTGCCCGCGACACGCTCGGCCTGTTCCATCGTTTCCCGGATCGCGAGTTCGGTCCTCTCCATGTCCGCGATGAAGCCGCGCCGCACGCCACGGCTTTCGCGCTGGCCCGTGCCGAGCACCTCGATCTCCCCGGCATCGTTGATGGCCGCGATCAACGCGGAGATTTTCCATGAACCGATGTCGATGGCAGTGATAAGCTTCCGGGGCTTGGGAGAAGACATGTCAGCCCTCCTCCCCACTGGCAAGCGCAGCCTGGGGCGTTTGGTCCTGTCCGGGGCTGCCCTCGCCCGCGCGTGGCTGCCCGACGAGCATGGGCGGGGATCGATCCTTGGGCATACGAAGCACCAGGCGGTCGGGATCGCGCATGTCGAAGCGCAGGATGCCCCGCCCCAGCAGGTGGTTGATGCCGTCTAGCCGCGCAAACTCCACCAGCGCGGCCGAAGCGGCATCATCGCCCTCAGGCAGCGAAAGCACTTCATCGGAACGGAAGCGCAGGTCCCAGCGGCGCCCGCCCACCCAGGTCGCACCCGACACTACCGGCTTCAGCGCCGGGGCGGCCTCCATCAGGCGGGAAAACCGGTCGGTCTGTCGGTTCGCATCGACCCCGACCAGCAGCGGCAAGTTGGGCATGGTACCTGCGGACACCGGCTCCAGCACCACACCCGATGCATCGACCAAAGCGAGCCTGCCCGCGTTTTGCCACACGGCCGCAGGCTGACGTTCGACGATGTCGACGACCAGCGTATCGGGCAGGCGCCGTGAAACACGCGCGTCGCTGACATAGGATAGCCGCATGATCTGCTGCCGCACCTCACCGAGATCGACGTTCAACATAGACCGGTCGACCTGGCCGAGGGCGATGGAGTAGACCCGCATCTCGTCCATACGCCGGGTGCCGCGAACCTCGACCTTTTCGACCTCGTAGCCCGCGCGGGCGGCCAGCTCCGCCATCTCCATATGCGCCATTGCCGGCAGGCCAAGAAAGCGTATCGCAGTCCAGAACGCCAGTAGCGCCATGCCGACGATTCCCCACGTCATCGCGCGTTGCACCGTCGCCGGGCTGACGGGCAGCTTCGCGAGCAGGGTGTTGAGCTGGGCCTGCGTCCGCGACGTGCGGGGACGCGAGGACTTGCGCCCCGTCGAGAGGCGGCTCGCGCCGCCGCGACGGATGCGCGTATCGCTCACAGCGCCTGCTCGATCACGCGCTCGACAAGCTCGGCATACTCTATGCCGAGCCGGGCCGCCTGTTCCGGCACGAGGCTGAGGGGTGTCATGCCTGGCTGTGTATTCACCTCCAGCAGGAAAATCCCGTCCACACCCTGTTCGTCATCCCACCGGAAATCCGACCGCGATGTGCCCCGGCACCCCAGCAGACGATGCGCGCGCAGGGCAATATCCTTGCACGCGGCCGTGATCTCATCCGGAATCTCGGCGGGGCAGACATGCTCCGTCATGCCATCGGTATATTTCGCGTCGAAATCATAAAAGCCCGACCTGGGGCGCAATTCGGTGACGAGCAGCGCTTCCTCACCCAGCACGGCGGTGGTGAGTTCGCGTCCGCGAACATACGGCTCGGCGAGCAGTTCGGCGAAATCCTGCCACGGACCCTTGCTGTCCCGGGCGATAGGGTTCCCGTAGTTTCCTTCGGCGTTTACGATGGCGACGCCGACCGAGCTGCCTTCATTGACCGGCTTCACGACATAGGGACGTGGCAACGGGTCAGCTTCATACAGGCTTTCGCTCTTCACCACGCGCCCGCCGGGCATAGGGATGCCATGCGGGGTCAGTACCGCCTTCGTCAGCTGCTTGTCGATGGCGACCACCGACGTAGCGAGGCCGGAGTGGGTGTATTTGAGACCCATCAGGTCCATCATGCCCTGGACGGTGCCGTCCTCACCCGGAACTCCATGCAGCGCATTGAAAACCACGTCCGGTTTCGCGTCCGCCAGGCGCAGCGCGACGTCGTGGCCCATGTCGATCCGGGTCACCGTATGGCCGCGCGATTCCAGCGCCTTTGCCACGCCTTCACCGCTGGTGAGCGAAACCGAACGCTCAGCCGACCAGCCGCCCATGAGCACGGCGACATGCCAGGGGCCACGCTTCATACGCCCGCCCTCCCCTGCATAAGGCTATGACACGTATCGCTCACTTCGCCGTCCCCACCCGCTGAATTTCCCATTCAAGCTCGATCCCGGTCCTGTCCTTCACCCGACGACGTACCTCCTCACCCAAGGCCTCGATATCGGTGCTCGTTGCATCGCTCGCGTTGATCAGAAAATTGGTGTGCTTCTCGCTCACCTGCGCGCCGCCGACCCAAAGACCACGACACCCCGCCTCATCGACAAGTTGCCAGGCCTTGCGTCCGGCAGGGTTCTTGAATGTGGAGCCGCCGGTGCGGCTGCGCAGCGGCTGTGCCGCCTCCCGCTCGCTCGCGATGCGATCCATTTCCGCCTGGATGGCGGCGGACTCCCCCGCCACCCCGCGAAAACTCGCCGACACGACGATCGCCTGATCGGGCAGTTCACTGTGACGATAGCTGTAGCGCAGGTCATCGACGGACAGCGTCACCAGTTCGCCCGACCGGAGGACGACATCGCAATCGACGAGTATGTCTCTGGTTTCCCGCCCGTAGGCGCCGCCGTTCATTCGCACGAACCCGCCAACCGTGCCCGGTATCGAGCGCAGAAACTCAAGACCCGCGATCCCGGCATCCCGGGCGGCGGACGACACCGCAATGCCGGACGCTCCGCCACCGCAGCGAAGGGTCAAGGGCGCAACGCGCTCCACCTTGCCACATGCCTTGCCCAGGCGAACCACAACGCCAGACACACCCCCGTCGCGTATGATGAGGTTCGACCCCAGGCCCAGCGCCATCACCGGCGCACCGGGCGACAGGTCGCGCAGGAACTGGCGCAGATCGTCGACATCGGCGGGCTCGAACAGCCATTGCGCGCTGCCGCCACTCTTGAACCAGACGAGCGGCGCCAGTGGCGCGTCCGCCGTCAGCTTTCCCCTTGTCCCGCATGGAACCGTCGCCAGATCATCCACGTCCGCCGCCCCGCAAGCGGAGAAACAGGATTTCGGACGGCTGACCGGCGGTCGTCGAACCGCTCATGCCGCCTTCTCCGAAAGGCGCGCCACCACCGCATCGGCAAGGCCCGCCGCCCATTTGGTGATATCTCCCGCGCCAAGGCAGACGATGATGTCGTCAGGAAGGATGTCACGCGCAAGCGCGTCCGCCAACTCTGTCGGCCCGCCGATCTCCACCGCAGCGCGGTGGCCGCGCCGCTTGAGTCCGGCGACCAGGGCGCCGCTGTCCACCCCCTCTATCGGTGCTTCCCCGGCGGGATATACCGGTGCCGCATAGAGAATGTCGGCATCGTTGAACGCCTGTTGAAACTCATCCATCAGGTCCCGCAGGCGCGTGTACCGGTGCGGCTGCACGACGGCGATCACCCGCCCCTTCGCGCCCTCCCGAGCGGCCGCCAGCACGGCCTTTATCTCCACCGGATGATGGCCGTAATCGTCGATGACGATGGCCTTGCCCCCACCCGGCACCGCTATTTGCCCTACCTTGGTGAACCGGCGCTTCACCCCGCCGAAGGACGCAAAGCCCGCGCGAATGGTGGCGTCGTCTATTCCCATGTGGAGCGCCACGCCAACGGCCGCCATCGCGTTCAGGACGTTGTGCCTGCCGGGCATCGGAAGTTCGATCCCCTCGATCCGGCGGACCGAATCGTCCCGTCCGCGCACCTGCACGTCGAAGCGGTTTCCGCCTGGGAAGGGATGCACATTCTCGCCCCTGATGTCGGCCTGGGCGGAGAACCCATAAGTGACGATCCGCCGGTCCTGCACACGCGGCAGGATCGCCTGCACTTCCGGATGATCGAGGCACACGATCGCGGCGCCGTAGAAAGGCACATTCTCCACGAATTCGACAAAAGCGTCCTTCACCTTGTCGAAGTCACCATAATGGTCGAGATGCTCCGGATCGATGTTGGTCACCACCGCGATCGTTCCGTCCAGGCGCAGGAAGCTGCCGTCACTTTCGTCGGCTTCGATCACCATCCAGTCGCTGGTCCCGAGGCGTGCGTTCGAGCCGTAAGCATTGATGATGCCGCCGTTTATCACCGTGGGATCGACCCCGCCCGCGTCAAGCAGCGCGGCGACCATCGAGGTGGTGGTGGTTTTCCCGTGGGTGCCCGCAACCGCGATCGTGGACTTGAGGCGCATCAGTTCCGCCAGCATCTCCGCACGGCGGATGACGGGAACGCGTTTTTCCAGCGCCAGCTCGACCTCGGGATTACCGCGCTTGATCGCCGTGGAGGTCACCACGACCGCCGCGTCGCCCAGATTTTCGGGCTTGTGCCCGATCATCACCTTGATGCCCTTCTTCCGCAGCCCTTCGACCACATAGCCTTCGGCGACGTCGGACCCCTGAACGGTGTAGCCGAGGTTGTGCATCACCTCGGCGATCCCGGACATGCCGATGCCGCCGATACCGATGAAATGGATCGTGCCTATGTCTGCAGCGACGCCCCTCATGCGGGCACCCCGCTAAGGTCGAGCTTCGTAATAGGCTTCACGGTCAGCGTGTCGTTCATCAGCGGGGCGTTTCCAATCGATTCGAGCAGGTCGGCCATGTCACGCGCGGCATTGGGGCGTCCACAATTCCATGCGCGCTTCGCCGCATTCTGAAGGGCGCCGGGCTCCATCGCCATCTTCTGCATCTGCTTGGCGAGTTCCACCGGCGTGAAATGTGCCTGGGGAATGGCACGCGCGCCGCCCGCCTCCACCAATTCGCGTACGTTCACGGTCTGGTGATCGTCCATTGCGGAAGGCAAGGGGACAAGAATGGCCGGACGCCCCGCAACCGTAAGTTCGGCCAGCGTGGATGCCCCGGCCCGAGAGATCACGAGATGCGCCCAGTTCAGCTTTTCGGGCATGTCGGTGATGTAGGTGGCCAGATCCGCGGGAATTTCCAGTTCGGCATAAGTCGCCCGCACCCGTTCGATATCCTCCGGCCGGCACTGCTGCGTCACCTGAAGCCGCCGGCGCAGGGAAACGGGAAGCAACGACAGCCCTTCGGGCACGACCTGCGACATGATGTTCGCGCCCTGGCTGCCGCCTGTGACCAGCAGGCGAAAGACGCTTTCCTCGGTCAGCGACGGAAATTCCTCGTCGCGCAGTGCCATTATCTCCTCGCGCACCGGATTGCCCACGAGGTGCACCTTATAGTCGTGCTTGCCTTTCAGCCGCTCCACCACGGGGTAGGCGGTCGCGATGGCATTGACCTTTCGCGCAAGGAGCCGATTGACGCGGCCCAGCACCGCATTCTGCTCGTGAATGATCGTCGGAATGCCGTCCTTGATCGCTCCCAAGAGCGCCGGAAGCGCCGGATAACCCCCAAAGCCCACGACCACCCCCGGACGGAAGGTCGAGTACATGCGCCGCGCCATCTCGCGTCCCGCGACGATGCCACGCACACCCTTGGCCCAGCCCAGCGGCCCGCCCTGCATCCGCCCGGCAGGCAGCACATGGACGGCGGCATCCTCGAATATCCCGGGAATCTTCGCACCGCGCTCGTCCGTTACCAGCGCCACATGGTGTCCGCGCGCCATCAGCTCCTGCGCCACCGCATGAGCGGGAATCATGTGCCCGCCCGTCCCGCCCGCAGCGAGAACAAAATGACGGGAAATGCTCATCGGCCACTCCATTTCACGGCGTGGGGCCTGCCGTCCATAAAGGGATTGCGTCTGGTGAAGGCGAGGAGAAAGCCAACCCCGACGCACAGCGCAAGCATAGAGGAGCCGCCGTAGCTGATAAAGGGGAGTGTCATGCCCTTGGAGGGAAAAATCTGTGCATTGACGCCCATGTTGATGATCGCCTGCAACCCGAACTGAACCGTAAGGCCGCCGGCCGCGAGCAGGATGAAGAGATTATCCTCATCGAGCAGCCGCAGAAGCACACGCACGACCACCGCGAGATAGACGAGCGCGATGGCGATGCACGCGATCAGGCCGAATTCCTCCCCGATCACCGAGAAGATATAGTCGGTGTGCGCTTCGGGCAGGCGGAACTTCTCCTGCCCTCCGCCGGGGCCGACCCCGGTAAAGCCGCCCCGCGTAATCGTGCGATAGGCCAGCTCGGTCTGGTCGGGTCCCGTGTCGAGGCTCACGCCGATCCCAAGGAAGTCGTTTATCCGGTAGCGCGCATTGTCGTAGAGCAGATAAACCAGGACAAGACCCCCGAACAGGGCGGCGGAAATGACGCCGATGAGCCGCCACGACACCCCGATCAGCAGCAGCAGGGCGCCCCAGCAGCCACAGAACATCACCGTCTGCCCGAAATCCGGCTGCTGCATCAGCAGAAAAGCGATGGCGCCGGTGATGGCGCCGGTCAGCGGTACGAGCGGCAGGGTGGGATCCCGTTCCCGCAGCGACAAAAGCCACGCCATTGCCACGATGTAGGTCGGTTTCAGGAACTCCGACGGCTGAAAGCGCATACCGGGCAGATCGATCCATCGCCGCGCGCCGTTGATGCTGGTTCCCAGCAGAGGC
>DASULD010000080.1:0-5689 GCA_036278355.1 Sphingobium sp. | reverse complement strand
ACTTCGATCTGCGTCTGCGCAAACTTGGTGACGGATTTGCCATGAGTGTAGTCAGCGGTGATGTTCCATCCGCCAAGATTCCACTCAAGCCCGCCGTTGATCAGATAGGCGTCGGTTGCTTCGCGCGTCGGTATCGGCCCCTGCTCGGCAATGAAGCGGAACACGGTAAACGAATCGTTCGGCCCCATCTGGGCCTGTACGGCAGGATCCAGAAAGGCGTTGCCGCTGAAGAAGCGGAAGCCAAGCACCGATTGCGCCTGGGTCTCGTAGCTGGTGACGCTGCGCGAATAGCTGCCCTGGACATGCGCCGTCAGTGTGTCGGCCAGGTCGTAGGCCAGCCGGCCAAAGCCCTGGGTCGTCGTCAGCGGCGCGATCAATTGGTTGAAGCCGGGGATATAGAGGCCATCGCCGCCCACATTGGTGCCGGGCGTGCCGGTGGGCGTGCCGAGCTGGATGGGGCGCACCGCGCCGCCGGGCAGGAAGATTTTGTTGGCGAGCGACGGCACTGTGCTCGTGAGGATGATGCCGTTATTGTAGTCGTTGGTTGTGAAACGCAGGTTGGGCAGGAAGATGAACGGGTTGGCCGCGCGCCCCGCAGCGGACGCGGAGCCGGGAACCGACCCCACTGCCGCATAGGCGTCGTTGCCGTAGATGCGTGCGCTGCGCTTGATGCCATCGCTGTCGAAGCGCTCGATCGAGGCGAGGACATGCCCCCGATCGCCCGCGAAATTGAGGCCGGCGGCAATGCCGACGCGATAGTTGCCGAGGTCGCCCCGGCTCGATACCCCGCGCTGCGCGACGCCCTTTATGCCCTCGAACTTCTTGTCGAGAACGAAGTTGACCGCGCCGCTGACTGCGTCGGAACCATAGACTGCCGATGCGCCGCCGGTCACGACATCCACCCGCTGGATCAGCAGCTGCGGGATCGTGTTGACGTCGACCGCGCCACGGAATGTCGTGGGCGGCACACGGATGCCGTCGAGCAGGATCAACGCCCGCGTCGGGCCGACCCCGCGCAGGTTGAGCAGATTGCCATGCTCGCCGCTATTGCCCTGCAACTGGCTATTGGATTGCGGGCTGACCGAGTTGGCGAATTGCGGCAGCTTGTTGATCGCGTCGGCAAGGTTGGTGGGGGTCGCCTTCTCCAGCTCCGTGGTGGGTGCGACGGTCACCGGTGTCGGCTGGTTATAGCCGTCGCGCACGACGCGTGTTCCGGTGACGACGATGTCTCGCGTCGAAGGATCGGCGGCATCCTCCACGGGCTGGGATTCGGTCGTCGTAGTCGCGGCTGTTTGAGCATGGGCCGGCACGATGATCCCGGCAAACGCGCATCCCGAAAGGAGCGCTACTCGGCCAATCTTGAACCTTGTCATCATCTTTCTCCCTCTAAGTGGGCCATTATGTCTCTCGCCCCAAAATCTCGTTCCATGCTGTGAGAAGGTCAGCGTCCGCCCGCCTCCTGCGCTGCCAGCCACGCTGCCTTGGCCAGCGGTTCGATCCGTGTGACGATGTCGCCGGCATTGGTGGCGGTCTGCACGCCATCGCGTGCCCGCCCCGCAATGCCCTGAAGGATCGCGGCGACCCGGAACAGGTTGAAGGCGCGGTAGAAGGGGTGGGTCGGGTCGCAGCGAAGGCCGGTCCGCTCGCAGTAGCGCCGGGCGTAATCTTCAGCCGTGGGTATCCCCAGCTCGGCAAGATCGGCACCGCGCAAGGTCCCGCGCACGTCCACGCCCTCCGGCCGGAACCACTCCATCATGTGGTAGGTGAGATCCCCGAGCGGATCGCCCAGCGTCGACAATTCCCAGTCTATCACCGCCGACACGCGCGGCTGGGCCGGGTGAACCAGCAGGTTATGAAAGGAATAGTCGCCATGAATGATCGTGGTGCGCTCTTCCGTGGGTGGAATCGCGCCAGGTAGCCAATCGATCAACCGGTCCATCTCCGGGATGTCGCGGGTGCGGGATGCGTCATATTGCCGAGACCATCGGGAAATCTGACGCGCGAAATAATTGCCGGGTTTGCCATAGTCGGCGAGCCCGAGCGCCGTGTAATCGACCTTATGAAGGCGGGCGAGCGTCTCGTTGGCGGAATCATAGATCGCGGCGCGTTCCGCACGGTCGAGGCCGGGCATCCGCGGGTCCCAGAAGCTGCGCCCCGGAACGTAGCGCATCACATAGAAGATGCTGCCGATGACATCCTCGTCCTCGCACAGCAGCAGCGGTTCGGCGACAGGCAGGCCGGCTTCATGCAGCGCCATGGTTATGCGATATTCGCGATCCACCGCATGGGCGGACTTCAGCAATATGCCCGCCGGCTTGCGTCGCAGGACATAGCGGTGATCCTGGGTCGACAGAAGGAAGGTCGGGTTGGACTGTCCGCCCTCAAACCGCTGAACGCGCATGGGTCCGGAAAAATCGGCGATCCGGCCCGCCAAATAAGCGGCAAGACGGGTTTCGTCGAACGCGCTGTTGACGGCGACATCGACCGTCGAGCCGATCGTCGCGGCAGGCTGGGCGGCGCTCACGACGCTGCGCCTTCGGCATATTTGTTCAGTTCCATCCGGGCGAGCTGGCGTTCGTGAACCTCGTCCGGCCCGTCGGTCAGGCGCACGATCCGGGTGTTGGCCCACAGCTCGGCAAGACCGAAATCATCAGTGACGCCGCCACCGCCATGCGCCTGGATCGCGTCATCGACGATCTGCTGCGCCATTTTCGGCGCGGCGATCTTGATCATCGCGATTTCGGCGCGCGCGGCCTTGTTGCCGACCGTGTCCATCATATGTGCAGCCTTGAGGCACAGCAGGCGCGCCATCTCGATCTCGCATCGCGCGCGGGCGATCCGTTCTTCCCAGACCGAATGTTCGGCGATCGCCTTGCCGAAGGCCCGTCGCGAAAGGAGGCGGCGGCACATCTTCTCCAGCGCCACTTCCATGGTCGCGATGTTGCGCATCGTGTGGTGAATGCGGCCGGGACCAAGGCGCCCCTGCGCGATCTCGAACCCACAGCCTTCGCCGAGCAGCATATTCTCCACGGGCACCCGGACATTTTCCAGCGCCACCTCGAAATGCCCATGCGGCGCATGGTCGTAACCGAAGACGGGCAGGTGACGCACGAGCGTGACGCCCGGCGTGTCGCGCGGCACCAGGATCATCGACTGTTGCCGATAGGGCGCGGCGTCCGGGTCGGTCTTGCCCATGACGACAAAGAAGTCGCAGCGCGGATGGCCAGCGCCCGACGACCACCATTTCCGTCCGTTGATGACATAATCGCCGCCGTCGCGGCGAATGTCGGTCTGGATGTTGCGCGCGTCGGAGGAGGCGACGGCCGGTTCGGTCATCAGGAAGGCGGAGCGGGTTTTCCCGTCACGCAGCGGCACCATGAAGCGCTGCTTCTGCTCGGCCGTGCCGTAGCGATGCAGCACCTCGAAGTTGCCGGTGTCGGGCGCCATGCAGTTGAACACCTCGCTGGCGAAGGAGATCCGGCCCATCAGCTCTGCGATGGGGGCATATTCGACATTGCTAAGGCCCACACTGGTGAAAAATTCATCGTCATGCTCAGATGGCGGCATGAAGATGTTCCAGAGTCCTGCCTGCCGTGCCTTGTCCTTAAGTTCTTCGAACACGGGTGGTATCTCGGTCCAGCGGTCAATCGCGGCCAGCTGCCGGTGATAGACGGGAACGGCAGGAACGATATACTCCTCCATGAACGCCCGTACGCGCTCCATCCATTCCCTGGATTTTGCCGACTGTTCGAAATCCACGCACCCGCTCCCGATATGCCGCCGGACTCGAGCCGGCCTGGCTCTTGTATGACTCACCCGACCGATCGGTCGAGTGTTAAAATAGTCGACCGACTGGTCGGCTGTCAAACTGGTCAGGCAGGAAGATTTTTGTTGACGTCCGACCAGTCGGTCGAGCATCTCAAGGAGCAGGAGAGCATGCAATGACCAAAAGCCCGCTCATGGATGTCACGCTGCTGCGGGGCTATGCGCCCTATACGCTTGCGGGATATGAGAAATTTCGTTCCGTAATCGAATCCGATGGCGCGCTCCCGGCCAGGCTGAAGGCCCTTTTCGCTGCGGTCGCCGCCGTTGATCGCCGACATCTGGCCCTTGCGCGGCGGGAACTGGCGCGCGGCGTTGCTCTTGGCCTGACGCCGAAGGAGGCAACGGCCGGCCTGATCGTATTGACCAGCCTGCGCGGGGAGGCTGCGGCCATAGATTTCGCGACGCTCATCGAGGAAAGTTTCGACGATCCTTCCGCGCCGTCGCCACAGGCGCTGCCGGAGGTCGCAGAGGGCGAGGCGGAGTCCAATTTCCGGGCCTATTGGGAAGGCAGCATACCCGCGCCGCTCGTCCAGCTGATTCGCCTCGTGCCGGAAGCCGCCGACGCCTATTATCTGATGCGGCGCGGCAGCATCGACGCCAACCCGCTGTCACCCAAGCATGGCGAACTGCTTCTGCTGGCCATATTGGCGGCTGGATACAGCCCGATGGCGGCGACCCATGTGCGTGGCGCGCGCAATGCCGGCGCGAGCGACGAGGAAATTGCCGAAGCGGTGCTCTGCGCAGTTCCGTCGGCGGGGATCGCCGCCTGGATGGCGGTCGGGGGAATGCTCGCCCCGCCAGAAGACGGCGGTATCGCCCGCTGAAACGACCTATCTTTTCACATCTTTGCCAAGGAGAAACTTACATGAAACCGGAAACAGACGTCATTCAATATGAAGTCGCCGACAACGGCATCTGCACGATCTGGCTCAACCGCCCGCATGTGAAGAATTGCGTCAGCCCGCAGCTGCTGCGCGATCTGGAGGCGGCGGTCGACAAGGCAGCCGAGGACGACAAGGTCCTGGCCGTCGTGTTCCGCGGCCGCGGCAACACCTTCTGCGCCGGGGCAGACCTTGGGCAACTCGTAGGGCCGGTGCTGCACGAAACCAGCACCTCGCTTCAGCTCGCGATCAACTCTGCGCGCACCTATGACAAGATCTACAACATGAAGAAGCCGACCATTGCCTGCGTCGAAGGCTATGCCGTCGCCGGCGGGTTCGAGCTGTTCATCTCGTGCGACTTCGGCATCGCCGCGGACGACGCCAAGATCGGCGACTTCCACATCCGCCGCGCCCTGTTCGGCGGCGCCGGTCCGATCTATCGCCTGCCGCGCTATATCGGCATGCGCAAGTCGAAGGAGCTGATGCTGACCGGCAAGCTGTTGTCGGGCAAGGAATGCGTCGAGTGGGGCCTGTGCAATGCGTCAGCGCCGAGCGACCAGCTCGAGCAGCTGATCCAGGACTTCTGCGCGCCGCTGATCGACAAGAGCCCCTTCTGCATGTGGATGACCAAGATGGCGGTCAACCGCGGCATGGACGCCGACACCAATTCGCTTATCACGCTGGAGACGATGACCTGCAATGTGGTCCATCATTCCGCCGATGCGAAGGAAGGCGTCGCGGCGTTTCTCGAGAAGCGTCAGCCGGTCTGGACGGGCAAGTAAGCCATGGCGGTCAGCATGGTCGTCCTGGCCAGCCGGCCGCAGGACTGGACGCAAGAGCGGTTCACAAACTGGTGGCGTGGGCCGCACGCCGACGCCGCCAGGATATTGCCGGGCCTTGTGGCCTATCGGCATGGGGCGGTAACGAAGGATTATGACAATCCGGAAGCACCAGGCTGGGACGGTCATGCCGTGCTGACCTTC
>DASULD010000079.1:0-4425 GCA_036278355.1 Sphingobium sp. | reverse complement strand
TGCCCTCGGGCTAGCCCTATCTAGAACATATGAACTAGATAGATCGGTATCGCCAGCCGAAGCAATCGGAACCTCATCAAGCGCAGGGGATCAAGCCATGAGAGATTGTCCATTTGCCGGAAAGACCGCTTTCGTCACTGGCGCCTCCAGCGGCATCGGCCGGGCCATCGCCGAGGAATTCGGACGGCGAGGCATGCGGGTCGTTCTCGCCAGCCGGCAACTGGCCGACGTCGAGCGGGTTGCGGCGGGAATTCCAGGCGCGTCTGCCGTGCAACTCGACGTTCGCGACGAAGCCAACTGGATCGCGGCGCTGGACACCGCCGAGGCACGGCATGGCCCGTTGGCCGTGATGGTGAGCAATGCGGGCGTTTCCGGGAGTGTCCTGCCCTTGAGCGAAACGCCGTCGGCGTTGTGGGAATGGTCACGCGGGGTCAACCTCGACGGCGCATTCTATGGCCTATCGCATGGCGCACGGCGCATTCTTGCTTCCGGTCAACCAGGGCACGTCATCGCCACCTCGTCGATGTCCATTTTCGCACCGCCGGCGGGTTCGGCCATTTATATCGCCACCAAGTCGGCGATCGTCGGATTATGCGAATGCCTGCGCGCGGAGATGGTCGATCATCACGTCAAGGTCTCGGTGATCATGCCAGCCTCGGTGAAGTCCAACCTCATCGAGGGCAATGCCGCGCGCGCGCCGGAAACCTTTCCGAGCCGGGACATGGCAGCGCAGGCGGCTGCGATCCGCAACGGCAAGGACCCTGAGGTTGTCGCAAGGCAGACCGCCGACGCGCTGGGAACTGACGAGTTCTGGATCTTCACCCACCCCGAGCTCGAACATCGGATCGACACACGGACCGCGGCCATGAAGGCGGCATTGCGGCGCGCTTGATGAGCTCTTTCGACCCGACGAGGCCGTAGCCCCGCCGCCAGTCGTTTTCTCAACCTCCGTTCGCCGCTTCGAGCTTAAGCTTTTCCGTGACCATGGCCGTGAGGCTCCGCTTGAGCGCCTTGCCGCCCGCCGATCGCGGGAAATCCGGCATGACCTCGAGCCGCTCTGGCAGTTGCCATGTCGCAAGGCCTTCACCGCGCAGGAATTCGAGCAATTCCGCCAGTTCCAGTTCCGCCCCCGGCCTTGGGATGACAAAGGCACAGGCTCGTTCGCCAAGAACCGGATCAGGCATAGACGCCACCGCGACATCCTCGATGTCGGGATGCTTGATCAGGGCCTCTTCGATGACCAGCGGCGAAACGTTACGGCCGCCCCGGAGGATCATGTCCTTGATCCGCCCGACGATCTTCAGATAGCCTTCCTCGTCAAATTCACCAAGGTCGCCGCTCTTGTAGAAATGATCTTCCGTGAACACGGCCTTCGTCTGATCGTCGGCGCCTAGGTAACCCCAGGACTTATGGGCTCCGCGCCAGGTCACTTCACCGACCAATCCCGCCGGTAGTGCGTTACCATCCGGATCCCGAATTTCGCATTCGCAACCGGGAACGATGCGGCCGACTGTGCCAAGCCGCTTTTCCCGCGGATCATCGACAGTCGTAAGCGTCGGCGTTCCGGCGTCGGTTGCACCATAGATGCTCTGGATCACCGCACCGGTCAGCTCCTCGATCTCCCGCGCCGCCTCATAGGGAAGCGGTGCGCCGGCATTGGTGATGACACGCAGCTGCCGGAAATCGTTTGGAGATTTCAAACGCAAGGTAGGCAGGAGCTTGATCAGCTGGGCCGGAATAGCCGTCACATAAGTACAGCGCTCCTTCACGATCAGATCGACCGCCTCTTCGGGATCGCCCCAGTGCGGCAGGATCACCGAAGTAGCTCCGGCCAGCAGGGGCGTCAGGACAGGATAGACATAGCCGGTCGCGCCGGTCCCGGCGGGCGCAAGCGCCGCGGCGATATCAGTTTCCCCGAAGCCTGCCCCGTCCTGGGCTGCTTTCAGCATGGTCAGCAGGTCATTGCTCGAGTAGCGGCTGATCTTGGAGATGGCCGTCGTCCCGCCCGACAGCATTACGGCTGCCGGATAGTCTGCATCCGGCCGGAGAGAGGCGATCCGCGCTTCGTGCAGTGGCTCTGCGGCCAGAAGCGTGTTGAATTGCTTCACCCCGTCACCGGATTCGCCAGCACCGATCAGGTAATGCACCTTCAGCTCCGGAAGCTCGTGCCTGAGTTGGGCAATCATCTCGGCGAAGTCGAAGTCGCGATATACTTTTCGCGAAACGATCGCTTTGACCTTTGCCTGGGCAAGCAGGTGCCCCACCTCCAATTCGCGCCAAGTGTCATGCAGCGGCATGTACAGCATACCCACAGTGTTGCAGGCCAGGTGCAGCACGGGAATCTCGTAGCTGTTGGGCAGTTGACCGGCGATCACATCGCCGGGCCGGAACCCTTCGGCAAGCAGGGCACTGGCGACACTCAGGATATCGCGCCGAAGTTCCCGGTACGTGACGCGCCTGTCACCGACGATAATCGCCAGCTTGTCCGCAAGCCGGTCGGCCTGCGCAAGGAAGCGTTCACTTAGCGTGACGTCCTGCCACAACCCTGCGGCACGATACTGCTGAGCCTTCTCCGGAGACGTGAGAGGAAGGTCGATCGTCATCTGCCTGGCTCCTAGCGAAAACGGGAGAAGTCAGGCTTACGTTTTTCTATGAAGGCGCGCCCCCCTTCTTCCTGCTCTCCGGTTTCAAAAAAGTTCGGGCTGACTTCCATCACCACGTCCGAGACGTTCTTGCCCATGTAGGGGAGCATGTGGTCCTTGAACGAGGACTTGACCGTCTTCAGCGCCGTCGGACTGAGCGCCAGCAATTCATCGCACCATCTCCGGACCTCGGCATCAAGCTGATCGGCTGGAACCACCGCATTCACCAGACCCCAGTCCAGCATCTGCGCCGCCGTATAGCGCCGGCACAGCATCCACATTTCCCGCGCACGCTTGTGGCCTATGATGCTGGCGAGGTGCGAGACGACATATCCTCCCGCAGGCGACGCCACGCGGGGTCCGTTCTGCCCGAAAATCGAATCTTCCGACGCGATGGTGAAGTCGCAGAAATAATGGAGATGATGGCCGCCGCCGACCGCATATCCGTTCACGCGCGCGATAACCGGCTTCAGGCAGGACACGATCTCCTCGCCCAGCATCCAGTCATGCCCTTTCAGGCCGCCTTCGACTTCCCACTCGATGTCGCCACCGGAGCTAAAGGACCTGTCGCCCGCCCCCGTGAACACGATCACCCCGACCTCTCGATCGGCGCTGGCTCTTGAGAGGGCATCGCGCATTTCTTCGATCGTGTGCCCATTGAAGGCATTCAGCCTGTGCGGTCGATTTATGACGATCGTGGCAACGCTGTCCGCAACGCTATAGAGAATATCGGAATATCCGTCGGTTTTCTCTGGTTTATTGTGGTTCATTCCGTTGTCCTTTTCGTTCCACCGGACCAGTCGTCATCTTTCCCATTATTAGCGCGCCGCCTTTTAAGCCTCACAGCTCTCGATAATCGTCGCGGTCGCCATGCCACCCGCACAACAGATGCTTTGAAGACCAAACTTGCCGCCACGACGTTCAAGCGCGTTGAGCAAACTCGTCAGCATCAACTACGACTACTCCTGTCATGTATCGATCACCTTGAGATGGCTGTGCATCACAGTGTACGCGCTATGATCTCGCGCATGATTTCCGACGTTCCGGCGTAGATGCGCATGACACGAGCGTCACGCCAGGCGCGGCTGACGATGAACTCGTTCATGAAACCGTAGCCCCCATGAAGCTGGACCAGGTCATCAAGGATCCGGTTCTGCATTTCGGCGCCCATCAGCTTGGCCATGGCCGCGCGGTCTGCACTCAGTTCGCCACGCAAAAACTCCGCCAGACAATCATCCACGAAGGCCCGCAGCATCTCCAGCTGGGCGCGCGCATCGGCCAGCTTGAACTTGGTATTCTGAAACGAAAATAGCGGCGCGCCAAACGCACTTCGGTCCTTCGTATATTCGACTGTCCGCTCCAACATTGCTTCGATGGAGGCGGCCGCGCGGATCGGCACGATCATTCTTTCCTGCGGCAATTCGGACATCATATAGGAGAAGCCCATATTCTCCTCGCCGAGCAGATAATGCGCCGGCACTCGCACGTCCTCGAAGAACAATTCAGCGGTATCCTGAGCAAGGAGACCGATCTTGTCGAGCTTCCGCCCCTTCACGAACCCCGGCGCATCTTCCGGAACCACGATGAGCGACACGCCCTTCCGGCCCGCGGAGGGATCTGTCTTGCACGCCAGGACGATAAGGCCGCAGTTGATCCCATTGGTGATGAAGGTCTTCGAGCCGTTGATAATATATTCGTTACCCTCACGACGAGCGGTCGTCCTTATCGCCTTTACGTCACTGCCCGTTCCGGGCTCCGTCATGCCCAAGGCACCAATCGCCTC
>DASULD010000078.1:0-24185 GCA_036278355.1 Sphingobium sp. | reverse complement strand
CCGGTATCCTTGGCGCAGCATCTGGACGTTGCCGCTCGCGGTGACGATGTCGCTGCTGCTGTCGTAGGAAAGGGCGTCGGCGGCGAACGCGACTTCGTTATCGCTTGCAGGAAGCGGTGTGTCCGGCGTGGTCAGGTTTGGTGCATCCTCACCCACCGGCCGGGCAAGCGCGGGCGCGTCCGTCGGCGCCGGCGGATTGCCTCGTTGCAGCCCGGGCGCTTGCGGGTCCTGTGCCGATGCCGGTCCTCCCAGCGACACAAGCGCGAGCGCCAGGCCGCCGCCTGCGACCAGCAAGCCCTTGCGCACGGTCGTTCGCGGCAACGCGCCGGTCTGTTGGGAGGGAAGGAAAACCATGCGGCGGTGCAAAGCGGCCAAAGTCCATATTTGCGATGATCCTGCCCGCCTATTGCATCGCGCTCCGCATCGCAATCCCTTGCGATCCGGTTGCGGGGCGGAATAATGCGGTCGCGCCTTGCAGTTTCCGCGGCCATGCTTGCCGGAACGATGCAGTATATTTCCGTTCCCGTCTGGTCGCCTTTACCCGGCCCTCAGCCCTGTGTATCGCAACGATGACAGCTTTTGAACGAGCAGGAAAACAGTTGAATGGATATTCGTTTTTCACCGGTTCGCACGCAGGACGCCGACACCATTGCTTTCGCCGTAAGGACCGACGGGCTTGGTCAGCTTCCTGATGTAGGCGCGATGGCGTCGGTGGCGCCGATGGCGCGGTTTACCGGAGAATGCTGCTCGATAGTTGAAAGCTTCGCCCAGGTGGATGGCCAAATTCGGCGGATACTGCTTGTCGGGGTCGGCGCAGCAGGGGAGGCCGACATGGAGCGTGCGGGGGCGGCACTTGTCGCACGGCTGCTGACGTCGGGCGCGAAGACCGTGTCGCTGTCGTTCGAGGCGGCGGGCCTGGTATCGGCGAGCGGCCTGGCGCGCGTGGCCTTCGGGGCGCTCCTGCGGGGCTGGCGTATCGACAAATATCGCACCAGGCTTTCGGACAAGCAGAAGCCGACCCTGGAAACGCTCGAGCTGGTGAGCGGTGCTGATTGCCGCACCGAATGGGCGCGGCTCGCCGAAGTGGCCGAGGGGGTGTTCCTGACGCGCGAGCTGGTCTCTGAGCCAGCCAACATCCTGTATCCGGAAAGCTTCGTGGAACGCTGCCGTCCGCTGGAGGCGCTGGGCGTCTCCATCCGGGTTCTGGACGAAAAGGACATGGCCGATCTCGACATGGGCGCGCTGCTTGGCGTGGCGCGTGGGTCCTCCCGTCCGCCCCGTCTGCTGGCGATGGAATGGAACGGCACGGGGGATCCGGGCGCTGTGCCGCTGGCGCTCATCGGCAAGGGCGTGACCTTCGACACCGGCGGCATCTCGATCAAGCCCGCTGCCGGAATGGAGGACATGAAGTGGGACATGGGCGGCGCCGCCGCCGTGGCCGGAACGATGCGCGCGCTGGCGGGACGAAAGGCCAAGGCCAGGGTGGTCGGCATCTGCGGTCTTGTCGAAAATATGCCCGATGGAAATGCCCAGCGGCCGGGCGATATCGTCACGTCGATGTCGGGGCAGACCATCGAGGTCATCAACACCGATGCCGAAGGCCGGCTGGTGCTGTGCGACGCCATGACCTGGACGCAGCGCACCTACAGGCCCGGCACGATGATCGATCTTGCGACCCTTACGGGTGCGATGATTGTCGCGCTGGGGCACGAACATGCCGGCCTGTTCAGCAACGACGACGCCCTTGCCGAGTCCCTTTCCGCGGCTGGGAAGGCGTCGGGCGACGCGTTGTGGCGATTCCCGATTGGGGAGGCCTATGACAAGCTGATCGATAGCCCCATTGCCGACATGAAGAATATCGGCGGGCGCTATGCGGGGTCGATCACCGCCGCCCAGTTCCTGAAACGCTTTGTGGAAAACGGCGTCAAATGGGCGCATCTCGATATCGCCGGGACCGTGTGGGCGGACAAGCCCGGCGCGGTGTGGGACAAAGGCGCGACCGGATACGGCGTGCGCCTGCTGGATCGCTTCGTCGCCGACCGGTTCGAAACCTGACGCGGAAAACCGGTCATGCAGGTCGACTTCTATCAGCTCTCCCACGATCCGGTTGATCAGGTCCTCCCCGCAATCGCTCAGCGCATTTTGGACGAGGGCGCCCGGCTGCTGGTGCTTGACGGCCGGGAAGGGGCTGCCGAACGCCTCTCGCGCGCGCTGTGGGGCTGGCGGCCGGACAGCTTTCTCGCGCATGGGACGGCGGATGAAGACGATGCGGCAGCGCAGCCGATCGTGCTTGCTTGCGACGATGGTGCGCTGGATGTGCCCGTCAACGGCGCGCGGCATGTTGCGCTGACCGATGGCCGGTGGCGTGAAGGCGCACTCGGGTTCGACCGGGCATTTTATTTCTTCGACGCGGGAACGATAGAGGGCGCCCGCGCCTGCTGGCGTGATCTCAAGGGGCGGTCGGGGGTGGAACCTCGCTTCTGGCGGCAGGAAGGCCGCAGGTGGGTGCAGGGTCCGTAGCGGTCGATCCCCGCAGCCTGAAAGTCCTTGATAGGCCGCATCAACGCAGCTAAAGGCGCCGCCAACTTCCCGACATATCTATTTTTCTGGAGTATCGCCATAATGGCCGTCACGCGCACCTTTTCGATCATCAAGCCCGATGCGACCCGCCGCAACCTCACGGGCGCGATTACCGCCAAGCTGGAGGAGGCCGGGCTCCGCGTGGTGGCGTCCAGGCGCATCCGCATGACCCGGGAGCAGGCCGAGGGGTTTTACGGCGTACACAAGGATCGGCCCTTCTTTGCCGATCTGGTCGCTTTCATGATTTCCGGGCCGGTCGTGGTGCAGGTGCTGGAAGGCGAGAACGCGGTTAAGCGCAATCGTGACGTCATGGGGGCAACGAACCCCGAACACGCCGACGAAGGCACAATCCGCAAGCTCTTCGCCGAATCGATCGAGGCAAACTCGGTGCACGGTTCGGACAGCGAAGAAAATGCGGCGGCCGAAATCGCCTTCTTCTTCAAGTCGGACGAGATCGTCGGCTGATCCTTTTGAGAAACCCGGCCCCGGCTTGCGCCGGGGTCACGGTTTTATGCCGGCGCGAACTCGCCGTGCTCCTCGTCCAGGATGTGCAGGATCCCGTCTGAGATGGCGAAATAGGCGCCAACCAGCTGAATGGTTCCTGCCTGTTCCTTTTCCTGGATGCAGGGGAAGGTCCGCAGATTGGCAAGGCTGACCTTGACGCCTTCCTTTTCCATCGCACGCAGAGCCTCGCGGCTGTGATCGTCGGGGCCGTAGGTGGCGCGCACCTTGTCGCGCGCCTCGTCAAGCATCTCGATCCAGTGCGCGACGAAGCCGCCTTCACCGGGGGGGGCGTCCTTCAGTTCCTGCGTCAGCGCTGCCTGGCACCCGCCGCAGCGCCCGTGGCCCATCACCACAATCTCGCCGACCTTCAGCACCTGCACCGCGAACTCGAGGGCGGCCGAAACGCCGTGTAGTCCAGGTGTCGTCTCGAACGGGGGAACCAGAGCGGCGACATTGCGAACCACGAACACCTCGCCGGGGTTGGTGTCGAATATCTGCGCGGGATCGACACGGCTGTCGGAGCACGCGATGACCATCACCTTCGGGCTCTGCCCATCGCGAAGCTCGTCCCAACGGTCGCGCTGTTCCGCCCAGCCGGTATTCCGGAAGCGGTGATAACCGTCGATCATGTCCGCGAAGTTCGTCATCGCGCCTTTTCTCCTTTGATATGGCACTGGTATCGGTGGTGTTGTGTCGCTATCTGACCGCTATGACTGAGAATGCAACCCTGACCAGCGGTGAACTGACCGTTCGACCACGCAAGCCCGACTGGATTCGCGTGAAGGCGCCTACGAGTCCCGGCTATGCCGCAACGAGGAAGCTGATGCGTGACAAGGGTCTCGCCACCGTGTGCGAGGAGGCCGCCTGTCCCAATATCGGCGAATGCTGGACGAAGAAACACGCCACGGTGATGATCCTGGGCGACACCTGCACCCGTGCGTGCGCCTTCTGCAACGTCAAGACGGGCATGCCGCGCAAGGTTGATTCGGCCGAGCCGCAAAACCTCGCCGATGCCTGTGCAGAAATGGGGCTGGAACATATCGTCGTCACGTCGGTCGACCGCGATGACCTGCCGGACGGCGGCGCGTCGCAGTTCGTGAAGGTGATCGAGGCGCTTCGCCGGACCACGCCCGATACGACCATTGAGATACTCACGCCCGACTTCCGCAACAAGCATGAGGCGGCGGTCGAGGCGATCGTCGCTGCGCGTCCGGACGTCTACAACCATAATCTCGAAACCGTTCCCAGACTTTATCCGACGATCCGCCCCGGCGCGCGCTATTATGCGTCGCTGCGCCTGCTGGAGATGGTCAAGCGGCTCGACCCGTCGATCTTTACCAAGTCGGGCGTTATGCTCGGCCTTGGAGAACAGCGACTCGAAGTGCATCAGGTGATGGACGACATGCGTTCGGCCGATGTCGATTTCCTGACGATGGGACAGTATCTTCAGCCCACGCCGCGTCACACGCCCGTCGTCGAATTCGTGACGCCGCCGGCCTTTTCCGCTTATGCCGCCATAGCGAGGGCCAAGGGCTTTCTTCAGGTCGCGTCGAGCCCGCTGACCCGGTCAAGCTATCACGCGGGAGAGGATTTCGCTCAGATGCGCGCCGCCCGCGAAGAACGGCTGGCCCGCGCCAGGGCCTGACCTGATATGCCCCATCACAGCGAGACGAGGCGGCTTCCCTACAGCCCGGAACAGATGTTCGATCTGGTTGCGGACGTTCAGTCCTACCAGGAGTTTCTGCCCTGGGTCAGTGCGATTCGGGTGCGGAGCGACAGCGAGACAGAAATGGTTGCCGACATGATCGTGGGCTTCAAGGGGCTGCGTGAGACTTTTACGTCGCGTGTGCACAAGAAGCGCCCTGACCATGTGCATGTCGACTATGTCGATGGGCCGCTTAGCCACCTTACCAACGACTGGCGCTTTCGTCCCGATGGGGAGGGCGGGGTGCTCATCGACTTTCAGGTCGATTTCGCGTTCAAGAACAAGTTGTTCGAGATGCTGGCGGGGCAGGTGTTCGACAAGGCGCTGCGCAAGATGATCGGCGCTTTCGAAACGCGGGCGGCACAGCTTTACCGAGTGCCGCCATCAGGCAGCAGGAGTTCGAGCGCACACAGCGCCGCCTGAAGGCGGACCCCCGAACGGCCGTTATTCTCGAATGTCTTGAGGTCGGCAACAACATCGTTCGGATTGGCGCCGCGTTCGGCGCGGGCAAAAACGACGGTGCCGACGGGCTTGTGCTCGCTGCCGCCGCCCGGCCCGGCGATTCCGGTGATGGCGACGGCGATATGGGCATGACTCATCTTGAGCGCGCCCTGCGCCATGGCCCAGGCCGTAGCAATGGATACGGACCCGAAGGTTTCCAGCAAATCCTGCGAAACCTTGAGAACTTCGGTTTTCAGTTCACTGGAATACGTAACGAAACTCGCCTCGAACACGTCGGAGCATCCGGGCACTTCGGTGATCGCGGCGGATACCAGCCCGCCCGTGCAGCTTTCGGCGAGCGCGAAAGTGCGGCCGTGACGGCGATTCTCATCCACCACGCGCCGGGCGAGCTCGACAAGCTCAGGGGCTAGAAGATTCATTGGCTGGTTCCTCTTGCCGAACAAATCGGAACGTCCTTGCCGCCCGACCCCCCTTTAGGTTTATCATCCTGACTGAGAGTGACAATCGCGATGATCAGTCCAGCCGTGCTTGACGGCGGCAGGGAGGCAAGCACCGTCGCGATACGGTCGATGGCACCGCATTTTTCGGGCGTCACACCCTTGACGATATCCCCCGGCATGAACGCGGTGAAGAGCTGGCGGATCGTGTTCTTGTCAAGGCCGGGCGGAAGGGGGGTGCCGGTGATCTTGCCCAGACCACTCATTGCCGTATCGAATTGCTCGTCTCCCGCCCGTTCGAATGCGACGATGAACGGGGAATTGGGTTCGGCAAGCGGCGATCCGGCGGCGAGTTGTCCCTTGCAGGATTTGCCGAGTGATCGGAACATCGATGCCGCGAACATCAGCAATATTGCTTCCGCCTCCTGGGTATTCACGCAGGGTGCGCTTTCCTCGACGACGGGGGATGGCGGCAGGGATGCCCTATCGAGTGCGGCGTGGGCCGGAGAGAGAGCCGGAGAGAGAGAAAGCGCAAATATGGCGAAAGCCGCTATTGGTCCCTTGAATCTCATAAGTCCTCCGCCAGAACGATTGTCGCGGCAGCCTGCGCCGCTATGCCTTCGCCCCGGCCCATGAAGCCCAGGCGCTCGGTGGTCGTCGCCTTGACGCTGATCCTGCCGATGCCGATCTGCAATAACTCGGCCAGACGTTGGCGCATCGCTTCTCGATAGGGGCCGACCTTTGGCGCCTCGCAGATGATCGTCACGTCCACATGCGTGATCTTGCCGCCACGGGCGCTCACCCTGTCGCGCGCGAAGGCCAGGAACGCGCTGGATGCCGCGCCTTTCCACTGCGGGTCGGACGGCGGAAAATGGCTGCCGATGTCGCCCTCCGCCAGTGCACCCAGCATCGCGTCGACAAGAGCGTGGATCGCAACGTCGGCGTCGCTGTGACCCGACAGGCCGCGGGAGTGCGGTATTTCGACTCCGCACAGCCAGAGAGGTTTGTCTGCGACAAGCCGGTGAACGTCGAAGCCGGTGCCCGTACGCGGCGACATCCGCGCGGTGGCCAACGCCTCGGCACGGGCAAAATCTGCGGGCCAGGTAAGTTTTTCGAGCATCGGATCTCCCGGAACCAGCGCCACGTCGACACCCAGCGCGCGCAGAAGCCCCGCATCGTCGGTCGCCCGGGCGTCGGCGGGTACGGCACGATGCGCACGCAGGATGGTGTCGAGGCGAAACGCCTGGGGAGTCTGTATCCGCCACAGCCCGTCACGTTCGACCGCGTCTCCCATCGCTCCGTCCGCGTCCCGCACAAGCGTGTCGGCCAGCGGCAGCGCCGGTACCGCGGCGTCATGCGTGTTCAGCGCCGCAATCAGGCCGTCAATCACGCCGGGGGGAATGAGCGGCCGCGCGGCGTCGTGGATCAGGACATGGCTGGCGCGGCTCGCGCGCTCGATGTGACGCAGGCCTGCCATCACCGACTCACGCCGTGTCTCGCCCCCGGCAATCAGTACCGGGTCGGCTGTGAGCGGGCGAAGCGCCGCGCGTGCCGTCTCCTCCTGCCCCGCGCCGATGACCACAACCACCTCGCCTATGCGTGGGTCCTGCCGCAGCGCCGAGTGGCTGTGAGCGATCACGGCCCGCCCGCCCAGCGGCACATATTGCTTGGGCGTGCCGAATCCCGTTCGGACGCCCGTGCCGGCGGCGACGATGATGGCGGCGAGGCTCTGCTCCGTCATGACGCCGCGCTTTACCGGAGAGGCAGGCGGAGTGCCAGACTTCTTGCGGGTCCGCTCATAAACGGCTATGGCCTGCCTGTTTTTTAGGCAGTATCGATGACGCGCAAGCTGAACCCCATTCAGATCGGCCCGGTGACGGTCGAGAACCCCGTGATCCTGGCGCCCATGACCGGTGTCACGGACATGCCCTTCCGCACGCTTGTGCGGCGCTATGGGTCGGGTCTCAACGTTACCGAAATGATCGCCTCTCCCGCGATGATCCGTCAGACCCGGCAATCGTTGCAGAAGGCCGCGTGGGACCGGTGTGAAGAGCCCGTGTCGATGCAGCTTGCGGGCTGCTCGCCCGTGGAGATGGCCGAGGCCGCGAAACTCAATGCCGATCGCGGGGCCGCGATCATCGACATCAACATGGGGTGTCCGGTCAAGAAGGTGGTGAACGGCGACGCGGGAAGTGCTCTCATGCGGGACCTGCCGCTCGCCGCGAAGCTGATCGGCGCGACGGTCCGGGCGGTCGACGTTCCCGTGACCGTGAAAATGCGCATGGGCTGGGATCATGGCAGCCTCAACGCACCGGAGCTGGCCCGCATCGCGGAGGATCTTGGGGCGCGGATGATCACGGTCCACGGCCGCACCCGGTGCCAGATGTACAAGGGACACGCTGACTGGGGCTTCGTCCGCCAGGTGAAGGATGCGGTGCGGTTACCCGTGATCGTCAATGGCGACATCTGCTCGATCGAGGATGTCGGGGCCGCGCTTGAGCAAAGCGGCGCCGACGGGGTGATGATCGGGCGTG
Source organism: Sphingobium sp. (assembly GCA_036278355.1). Classification (GTDB taxonomy): domain Bacteria; phylum Pseudomonadota; class Alphaproteobacteria; order Sphingomonadales; family Sphingomonadaceae; genus Sphingobium. Next base: position 15,963 of record DASULD010000078.1, on the reverse strand, counting down.
GCGCCTATGGCAGGCCGTGGCTGCTGGGGCAGGTGATGCACTGGCTGGACACCGGCCAGCGGCGGGCGGACCCTTCGCTGGATGAGCAATATGGGCTGATCGTCGATCACTACCTGGCGATGCTGGCCCATTATGGCGAGGCAACGGGCGTCAACATGGCGCGCAAACATCTTGGCTGGTACACCAAGGGGCTGCCCGGCTCCGCGGAATTCCGCAATGCCGTCAACCAGGTACCGGACAGCGCGCGCGTGCTCGACATGCTGGCGCGCTTTTATGATCCGTTCCTCAGCAAAGCGGCGGCGTGAGCAGCGGAAGCCTTCTGGCCCAGCGCGTTCCTCCAGAGCGTCGGCGCGATCCCGACAGCTCCGACGTCTTCGGGTCCTTGCCCGTGGCCGCCCTGCTTATCGGCCCGGACAACATGATTGCCGACGCCAACGTCCGGGCGGAGGCGCTGCTCAACATGGCCCGCTCGGCCATCGTCGGCAGCGACATCGCGCGGACCATACGGGTTGATGACACCAACCTCCGGCTGCATCTCTGGACGTCGGACAAGCCGCTAGCCGCCTATGATATTTCCATCAATGCCGGCCGCCATGCCGCGATTCGGGCCGATGTGATGATATCTCCGCTCCCGGATCACGAGGGTTGGCGCGTCGTCACCATTCACACGCAGAGTCTGGCGCAGACGATCGGCGGACGCCGTGCGGCGGGGGGCGCGCGATCGGCGATGGGCGCGGCCGCCATTCTCGCGCATGAGATCAAGAACCCGCTTTCCGGTATCAGGGGCGCGGCGCAGCTGCTCGACGGGGGCGGCAGTGAAAGCGGCGGGGCGCTCACGCGGCTTATCTGCAACGAGGTGGATCGTATCGCGGCGCTGATTGACCGGATGCAGGACTTCACAACCGACCGCCAGCTCGAATGCCGGCCGACCAACATCTATCCGGTGCTCGATCAGGCGATACAGGTTGCGACCACCGGCTTCGGAAAAGACGTGCAGATTGTCCGCAATTATGATCCGTCCCTGCCGTTCGCCTTGTGTAATCCCGACGCGCTGGTTCAAATCGTCATCAACCTGCTGAAGAATGCGAGCGAGGCTCTGGCCGGGCACAAAAGCGCGAAAATTCGCATCGAAACCGCTTTTCGCCACGGCGTTTCCGTCATGTTGGGGGAAGGGAAGGGTAACGCCATCCTGCCGATCGAAATCATGGTGATCGACAATGGCCCCGGCGTTCCGCCCCAGATTCAGGACCATCTTTTCAATCCCTTCGTTTCCAGCAAACGCGACGGTCAGGGGCTGGGGCTTGCACTGGTGGACAAGCTCGTCCGGGACATGAACGGTTTCGTCCGGTACGAACGGGACGGCGGAGAGAGTCACTTCCGCATACTCTTGCCGATGGGGCCGACGCCATGAGCGCGCAGCCCGGACGGGTGTTGGTTGTCGACGACGATTCGGCAATCTGCGTCGTGGTGAGCGAGGCGCTGCGCCGTGCGGGACACAGCGTCAGGATCGCCGGGACCATTGCGGACAGGGCGGCCTTGCTTGAAAGCTTCCGTCCCGAGATCCTTGTCACCGACGTGAAGCTGCCCGACGGCGACGGACTTGACGATGTGAACCGCATCATCGATCGATGGCCCGATATGCGCGTCATTATCCTCTCCGCGCAGAACACCCTCAATACCGCCGTCCGTGCCACGGAAAAAGGCGCCTTCGAATATCTTCCCAAGCCGTTCGATCTCAATGAACTGACGCGCGCGGTCAACGACGGCCTTACCTCGCGACGCGCTGTTCACGGAACGGAGGGGGAGGCGCAGGCGCGTCGCGATGACAATCAGGTCAGCGACGACATGCCGTTGGTCGGCCGTTCTCCGGCAATGCAGGAGGTGTATCGCACGATCGCCCGGGTGCTGCAGAACGACCTCACCATTCTCATCCTCGGCGAATCGGGCACCGGCAAGGAACTCGTGGCGCAGGCGATCCATCGCCTCGGCCATCGCCGTGCCCATCCTTTTGTCGCGGTCAACATGGCCGCCATCCCGCGGGAGCTTATCGAGGCGGAGCTTTTCGGGTACGAAAAGGGTGCGTTCACCGGCGCGGTTCAGCGCACCGCCGGAAAGTTCGAGCAGGCCGACGGCGGCACGCTGTTCCTGGACGAGATCGGCGACATGCCGATGGAGGCGCAGACGCGCCTGCTGCGCGTGCTTCAAAGCGCCGAGGTGACGACCGTGGGCGGTTCCACGCCCGTGCGCGTCAACGTCCGCATCATCGCTGCGACCAACAAGGATCTTCCGAGCCTGATCGCCGAAAACCGCTTTCGCCAGGATCTTTATTATCGTCTCGCCGTCGTCCCGGTCGATTTGCCGCCGCTGCGTACCCGGCGCGACGATATTCCGCTGCTGGCGCGGCACTTCCTTGACCACGCGGCGCAGGAAGGTCTGCCGCGCAAGGTGCTGGATGCAGACGCGGCTCAACTTCTGTCGCTCTACGACTGGCCAGGGAACGTGCGGGAACTCCAGAACGTGATGCAGCGCATGGCCGTGCTCGTCCGCGAGGACGTCATCTCCGCCGATGTCGTGCGGCAGACGATCGACGGCGGGCTGACGGTACGCGATATGACCGCGGGGGACGATCTTGCGAGCCTGCTGGGGGAGTGGGTGCGGCGAATGCTGGCGGCGGGTACGGCAAGAGGAATCGGCACGCTTTACGACGACATGCTTGCTTTGGTGGAGCCGGTGTTGCTGCGCGAGACGCTTGCCGCCGTCGACGGGAATCAGATTCGTGCCGCAAGCCTGCTCGGGATCAATCGCAACACGCTGCGCAAAAAACTTAACGATTACGACATCGATCCCCTTGGCCTGCGCCAGAAAAGCTATGACATGTTAGATTGATGTGTTTTGTCTGGCACAGCCTTGTTGTATGCTTGCAACGCATGCCCGCAGCACGAACCGGTAACAACTTGAACAGCTTCTCACGCAGGTTCCGCGCATTGTCGCGCACTGGCCGCTTTTACGCGGGTGCGGAGATTGTCGCGGTCTGCTCCATGCTTGGCACTGCGATCGCCACGCAGTTCGCCGTTTCGGGGCAGGATCAAAGCAGCGCGCTGCTTTCGCCTCCCATCGTCGCGCTGCTTCTGGTCGCCAATCTCGTGCCCGCGATCGCGCTGCTCGTGCTGCTGGGCCGCCGTGTGGCGATGCGGCGCGCCGCACGATCGGCGGTGGGAAGCGACGGGCAGCTTCACGTCCGGCTCGTGGCGATATTTTCACTGATCGCCAGCATTCCCATGCTGCTCGTGGTGATCTTCGCCTCGCTTCTGTTCCAGTATGGCGTGCAGTTCTGGTTCTCGGACAGCGCGCGGGCAATGCTTCAGAACGCCGGTACCTTCGCCCGCGGCTATTATGAACAGAATCTGCGGGAGGTCGGCGACGAGACGCTGACGATGGCGAGCGACCTGCGCGATTATCTGTCGCAGTCCAAGGTATCGAGCGCCGAGTTCGCGGAAGGCTATATCTACCAGGTGGTAACGCGAAAGCTGAACCGCTCGGCCATCGTGGAGATCGGAGAGGATGGTATCGCCCGCACCGCGGCGACGGTAGACCCGGGCCGGCGAGCCGCCGCCGACATGCTCACCCGCGACGTCATCGACCGGTTGGCGAAGGGGGAGGGGGTGGTCGTGCGTGCTCGCCCGGACCAGATCGAGGCGTTCACGCTTTTATATCCCGAACGGCGCATCTACCTCTACGCCACGCGGGATTCGGATGCGCCGGCGTTCAGCCAGGTGAAGCGCGCCCAGGCGGTGCTCGCCAATTATGACAGTTTCGCCCGTCAGTCGCGTGCCCTGCAAATCCGGTTCAACATGGCGCTGTTCATCGGGTCTCTGGCGCTGGTGGGTGTCACCGTGTGGATCGCGCTGACGGTCGCGGATCGGCTGGTGAAGCCGGTGAACGACCTTGTCGACGCTGCCCGTCGCATCACTGCGGGCGACCTCACCACCCGCGTGTCCGGTCCGCATGCTCGTGATGAAATCGGTATATTGTCGACCGCGTTCAACCGCATGACCCAGCGGCTGGAGGGGCAGACGAGCGCGCTCATGGCGGCCAATGCGCAGCTTGAGATCCGGCGCGACTTTATCGAGGCGATCCTGACGGGGGTCAGCGCGGGCGTGGTCGCAATTGATCATGACCGCATTGTCCGGTTGGCCAATGATTCGGCCCGGCAGGTACTGACCGGTGCCGGGGAGGAAATCGCCGAACGCCCGCTGAGGGAGATTTCGCGCGACCTGGACGATCTTGTGGGTGAGGGCGCTCTGGCCGAGATCGTCCAGACTCGGGTCGGCGGCGAGCTGCGCACGCTCGCGGTGAAGATCGCGCAGGACCGAACCGGCCATATCCTCACCTTCGACGACATCACGCAGCAACTTGCGGACCAGCGCCGCGCCGCATGGTCGGATGTTGCCCGGCGCATCGCGCATGAGATCAAAAATCCACTCACGCCCATCCAACTCGCTGCCGAACGGCTTCAGCGCCGCTATGCGCAGGAGGTAACGAGCGACCGTGGCACCTTTGCCCGGCTCACCGGGACGATCGTCCGGCAGGTGGCGGACCTGCGGCGCATCGTTGATGAATTCTCCTCGTTCGCACGCATGCCCAAGCCGGTGTTCCGCTATGAGGTGCTGGCCGACGTTGCCCGCCACTCCCTTTTCCTGCACGAGGTCGCGCACCCCGAAGTCGCTTTTGAGTTCGAGACGGCGATCGGAGACCGGGAGATCGTGTGCGATCGCCGCCAGATCGCGCAGGCGCTCACCAATATCGTCAAGAATGCGGTCGAGGCGGTCGAGGCGCGCCGCGCTGTGGCGCCCGACCTTGCAGGACGGGTTTCGATGGCGATCGTTGAGCGTGACGCCAGGATCGTGATCGAGTTGCGTGACAACGGCGTAGGCCTGCCGGAGGAGCGGGAACGCATCGTTGAGCCGTATATGACAACCCGGCTCAAGGGCACCGGCCTCGGCCTCGCCATCGTGCAGAAGATTGTCGAGGAACATGGCGGCACGATGAGCTTCGAGGATGCCGACGGAGGCGGGACGCTGGTTCGTATCGTGCTCGATCCGGACCATCTTGCCCGGCTGGAGGAAAAGGCGGCCGCGCCCGTCAACAAAGGAGAAACGGTGATTCATGGCGCTTGATGTTCTGGTCGTCGATGATGAGGAAGACATTCGGGAGCTGGTCGCCGGCGTTCTGGATGATGAAGGGTATGAGACGCGGACGGCCGCCGGTGCGGACGCCGCGCTCGACGCGCTGGCGGCGCGGCGTCCTTCGCTGGTGCTGCTTGACGTCTGGTTGCAGGGTTCCCGCCTTGACGGGCTGGAAGTGCTGGAGGAGATCAAAAAGCGCGATCCGTCCATACCGGTGCTGATGATTTCCGGCCACGGCAACATCGACACGGCGGTCGCGGCGATTCGTAAAGGCGCCGCGGACTTCATCGAAAAGCCGTTCGAGGTCGACCGGCTCCTCCATCTCGTCGCGCGCACCACTGAAACCGAGCGATTGCGCCGGGAAAATCAGGCCTTGCGTGCCCGGGCCGGGCAGGATGAGGAGCTGACCGGCACCAGCAGCGCGATCAACGCTGTCCGCGCCACCATAAAGAAAGTCGCGGCGACCGGCAGCCGGGTGCTCATCACGGGGCCTGCGGGCGTGGGTAAGGAAATCGCGGCGCGAATGCTTCATAACTGGAGCAACAGGGCGAACGGCCCCTTCGTCATCGTTACCGCCGCTCGTATGGAACCGGAGCGGGTTGAGGAAGAGCTGTTCGGTGTCGAGGACCCCAGCGGGCTGGTCCGTCCCGGCTATCTGGAGCAGGCGCATGGCGGCACTCTCTACCTGGACGAGGTCGCGGACATGCCGCTTTCGACCCAGGCGAAAATCCTGCGGGTGCTGACGGATCAGAGCTTCACCCGCATTTCAGGGCAGCGTCAGGTCAAGGTCGACGTCCGCTTCATCACCTCTACCGCGACCAATCTTGTCGAGGAAATAGAGGAAAAGCGCTTTCGCGAGGATCTCTATTACCGTCTCAACGTCGTGCCGCTGGCAATCCCGCCTATCCATGAACGGCGGGAGGACATTCCCGCTCTGGTGGAGCACTATGTCGCGCGCTTCGCCGCCGACCGCCGCGTGCCGCCGCCGGAGGTTGCGCCCGATGCGTTGGCTGCGCTGCAGTCCGGCGATTGGCCCGGCAACGTCCGCCAGCTTCGCAACGTCATAGAGCGCACGATGATTCTGGCGCCCGCCGACCGGATCGCCCGCATCGAGCTCGACATGCTGCCGGCCGAAACAACGGCGGGCGATACGCAGGATGATCGCATGTCCGCCTCGATCATGACCGCGCCGCTACGCGAAGCCCGCGAAAACTTTGAACGCGAGTATCTGCGCGTACAGATCAGGCGCTTCTCGGGGAACATTTCGCGCACTGCCAACTTCATCGGAATGGAACGCTCGGCCTTGCACCGGAAACTCAAGGTATTGGGGCTGACAGAGGAAAAGGAATGAAACTGATCCGATAGGGCTATTCGGTGATGGAAATCCTTTCGCAGTTGCGGTAAGACGGGCCAGCTCCGCGATACCCGCGGTGCAGATACGACGCCCACCGGGGCGCAAGAGCGGGCAACGTCCCGCCAATAAGGAAGGCTAGAATCTATGGCCGACAAGTCCAACAACCTTCAGGACATCTTCCTCAACCATTTACGAAAGACCAAAACCCCGGTCACAATGTTCCTGGTAAAGGGCGTCAAGCTTCAGGGCATCATCACCTGGTTCGATAACTTTTCGGTCTTGCTGCGACGCGATGGGCAGTCGCAGCTTGTCTACAAGCACGCCATTTCCACCGTTATGCCGTCACAACCGCTGGAGATCAGCGACGTGCGCAAGGCTTTCGCGGAATCCGCCCGCAAGTCGAAGCTGTTGCAGGAAATCTTCCTGAGCGCCGTGCAGCGGTCGGAGGACCCGGTGACCATGTTCCTGGTGAACGGCGTTATGCTGCAGGGTGAGATTGCCGCGTTCGACCTGTTCTGCATGTTGCTGGAACGGGATGGCATGGCCCAGCTCGTCTACAAACACGCGATCTCGACGGTTCAGCCCTCACGGCCGCTCGACCTTTCGGGCGAAAATGATCAGGAAGACCCGGAGGATTGACCTGCGCCGCTGGCGGTCGGCCGGCAGCGCACCTATATGCGCGGCGTGAGTGATAACGAAACCGTGAATTTCCCGGATCGGGAGGATGCGAACGACGTCGCGCGGGGTGCGCGGGCTCTTGTCGTTCGCGCGGACATGTCCGGCTCGGGCGGGCGGGACAGCGCGGCACGGCTTGACGAGGCCGAAGGGCTGGCGCGGGCCATCGGCATCGATGTGCGGGCGCGCGAGTCTTTCCGTCTTCGTCAGGTCAAGCCTGCGACACTTCTGGGCAGCGGTCAGGTCGAGCAGATCGGGCAGCATGTTGCCGAAACCGGGGCCGAGCTTGTCATCGTCGACAATGCACTGAGCCCGGTGCAGCAGAACAATCTGGAAAAGGCCTGGAACGCCAAGGTCATCGACCGCACCGGCCTTATCCTTGAAATCTTTGGGGAGCGTGCCGCCACGAATGAAGGGCGGCTGCAGGTGGAGCTGGCGCATCTCGATTATCAGGCCGGACGGCTGGTCCGCAGCTGGACCCACCTTGAGCGGCAGCGTGGCGGATTCGGGTTCCTCGGCGGCCCTGGGGAAACGCAGATCGAGGCCGACCGGCGCATGATCAGGGACCGGATGGCCAAAATCCGGCGGGAACTGGACCAGGTAACGCGCACGCGTGGGCTGCACCGCGCGCGCAGGCAGCGGGCGCCCTGGCCGGTGATCGCGCTCGTGGGTTATACCAACGCGGGCAAATCGACGCTGTTCAACCGCATGACCGGGGCGGATGTGCTGGCGAAAGACATGCTCTTTGCGACGCTTGACCCGACGATGCGGCAGATCGCGCTGCCCGGCCTCGATAAGGCGATCCTGTCCGATACCGTCGGGTTCGTTTCCGATCTGCCGACGCAGCTCATTGCCGCATTCCGGGCGACGCTGGAGGAGGTTGTCCACGCCGACCTTATCATCCACGTGCGCGATATCTCGCATCCCGACAGCGACGCTCAACGCGATGACGTGATGGCGGTGCTGAAGGAACTGGGCATGACCCCCGGCGCGCCTTCGGATGGCGGGGAGGGGCCGTCACCCGTCTACATCGAGGCGTGGAACAAGATCGACCTGCTCGACCCTGACACGCGGGCCGAGGTTGAGGCCATCGCGGCACGACAAAAGAATGTTGTGCTGGTCTCGGCGGTGACGAACCAGGGTGTCGATGGCCTCCGCCGCGCGGTCAGTGAACGGATGACGGCGGGTAACCGTGTCTACACGCTGAAGGTCGCGATCGACGATGGCGCTTCGCTCGCCTGGCTGCATGAATATGGCGAAGTGTTGAACGCCGGGCAGGCCGGGGAGGAGGGGACGATGCTCACCGTCGACGCGCGCCTCTCCGACGCCGCTTACGCGCGGTTCATGGCGCGATAAGCGTCGCCTAGTCACCTCCGAAACGCAGGCGCACACCACCGTTCAGGACAAAGCCGTCCAGAGGTGCCCACGCATCGACCGTCCAGCGGCCGTCGGGCGCCCGCTGCGTCAGCAAGAGCGGATCATATTTGGTCTGCCGGACATTCAGGATATTTTCCGCGTTCACGAAAAACCGGACCTTGCCGACGATCAGCTCCCCCAAGGCTCCCAGCTTGAAATGGGGACGGCCTTTGGCCCGATAGGGATTGTCGTCGAGGTGCTGACGGCCGACATAATGCAGTTCCAGGCCAATTCGGCCCCTGTCGCTGTCTTCCCACATCGCGTCGATGCCGCCCGTGTGCTTCGGCGTGTAGGGAAGAGTCCGGCGTCCGATCCCCGAGGGATCCGGCTCGCTTGCCGCGACGTAGACATAGCTGCCCGTGACCGACAGGTGCCTCCATCGATACCGTAGCTGTAGCTCGGCGCCCCTGGTGCGGGTCATACCGGCGATGTTGAGCAGTTGGATACCGTTGGTTCCCTGATCGGTCAGCCGCACCGCGTTGTCGATGTTCGATCCGAACAGTGTCACATTCGCCCTGATCGGACCCGTCGAATATCCGATGTCCAGAGAGGCTGTATCTGCTGTTTCGGCTATCAGTCTGCCTGGTGGCCGCAGCCGGGACAGGCCGGTTTCCTCGATGTCTTCCAACAGGGGGGTCGGTGCATGGAACCCTCGACCCAGGGATGCACGGACCGTCCAGGAACCGGGCTTGTACAGCAGTGACAGGCGCGGGCTCACTCGTGCGCCGAATTCGTTGTGCTGGTCCCACCGGAAGCTTCCGGCAAAGACAAGCTCCTCAAGCAGATCGTGCTCGACCTGCGCGAACAATGCCGGAACGGTGTGGACGAAGTTGAAAGCCGGAAAGTGCCGTGAGCGGAATATGTCCGCCTGAACAGCGGCGCCTGCGAGCCAGGACGTTCGGTCGTGGCCGTACGACAGCGCCGCTTCGCCGAAATAGGTGCGGCGCCGATTCTCCTCGGCCGTCGCGCCAAGCTGATGGGTGTCATTCTGGAGCATGGCCGATGCCCGGACATGCAGCGTGCCCCGTTGCAACGGTACGCGAGCGACCAGTCCTCCGTCGAACCGCCTCCCCGCGAGAATCTGCTGAAAAGGCTGGCCATCGGGTGCGGTCCGGCCGGGCAATGTACCACCTTTCCGCCGCTCCTTCATGGCGCCCGCGGTTACCAGGAGGGTGGCGCCGCCGGGACTTTCGGCAAAAAGGCGGGGACGGACCGTCCATCGCCGGTAAGCGGCCAGGTCGGCCCAGCCATCATCGTTCAGGTCCTTGCGGCTCTGTCGGTCGAAGCCACCTGTAATCGAGGCGCCCCAGTGATCCCCCAAAGGACCGGAAACATACAGGGTCGCGTCCTGCCCTGTGCGGCTGGTCGCGTTAAGCACCACATCCGCTTCGAGCTCCGTGCCCGGCCGCCGTGAAACCAGATTGATAACCCCACCAAGCGCCGAAGGGCCATAGAGTGCGGAAGCCGCTCCCTTGATGACCTCCACCTGCCCAAGGTCGGTCGGTGGAATTTGAAGAAGGCCGATCGAAGGTGCCTGCCCGCCGTAGAGAGGAAGGCCATCGGCCAGGAACTGCGTATAACGCCCCTTCATGCCCTGTAATCGGATGCTGGTCCCGCCCAGAGAAGGGGACGTCATCTGCGTCCGGACACCTGGGGCCTCGGTTACCAGCATCGCGATGCTGCCCGGCGTCATGAGCAGGCGTTCCTCGATTTCCTCCCGGTCGAGCATTTCGACCCGGATAGGCTCATCCCCGACAGTTCGGCCTGCGCGGGTCGCCTGCACGATGATCTGCTCGAGCTCCTCTTCTTCGTCCTCCTCTTCCTGTGCAAGACCGGGCGGACAGGACAGGACGGTAGCAAACGCCGCGGAAAGGAAGGTCAAGGTGCAGCGGAACGCGCGGAGGCGCGGAACTATGGGACTGGACGCCATCGCGGACGAATGCGGCCTGCTCATTCCCCAGTCAAGATGCGGGCCGTCTGATACCGCTATTTCCCGACTTTCTTCGCCGCTTGCCATAGCCGTTCTTTCTCGTCGAGAGAAAGCGACATAAATTCAGTGTGTTGATCGCGAGACTTCTGTTCCATTATCCGGAATCGCCGCTCGAACTTGTCGTTGGCGGCACGCAGGGCCTGCTCTGGATCAACCTTCAGGTGCCGGGCAAGGTTGACTGTCGCGAACAGCAGATCTCCGATTTCCTCCTGCCGTTCGGCGTCGGTGTGGGCGGCACGGACTTCATCCAGTTCCTCGGCCATCTTGTCGAGCACGCCGTCGATGTCTGGCCAGTCGAAGCCGGTGCGCGCGGCGCGTTTCTGAAGCTTTTCGGCGCGGAGCAGTGCGGGCAGGGCACGCGCCACACCTGCAAGGGCGCTGGGGTCGTCTTCGATGCCGGATGTTGCTCGTTCGGCAGCCTTGATTTCCTCCCATCCGGGTGAAACGCCGCCGTCGCCGAATACATGCGGGTGCCTTCGGACCATCTTGTCGCAGATCCCGCTGACGACTTCGGTCAGGCCGAAATGGCTCGCTTCCTCCGCCATTCGGCTGTGATACACGACCTGGAGGAGGAGGTCGCCAAGCTCGTCCTTCAGGGCCGCCATGTCGGCGCGCTCTATGGCGTCGGCAACCTCATAGGCTTCCTCGATCGTGTAAGGCGCTATTGTCCCGAACGTCTGCTTTACGTCCCATGGGCAACCGTTTTCCGGATCGCGCAGGCGCGCCATTATTTCGACGAGAGGGGAGATGTCCGGAGGGCGGTGCTGCGACATATCTAAATCCGATAATATATATTATGTTAAATGAAAGCGCAGGGCGGGGAAGCGGCTCCACCAATCCGGGCCATCACGGCTCCAGCACCATTTCCCGATTTTCCACGCGCCAACTCTTCAGACGCGTCAGGAAGTTCATGCCGAGCACATTCACGCCATTGAACCGGTCGGATACGATGACCGGCAGATCGTTGGTGCGGATCGGCCCCAGCGTCAGCCCGCTGATCGATCCGCGCCGCGCTATCACAGTGCCGTTGGCCGTCTGCATGGCGACGCCCGGGCCCGTCTCGTCGACATTGATGCCTGCGGTGCGCGCTACGTCGTCCGAAAGCGCCGTCACCGTTGCGCCACTGTCGATCAGGAAACGCGCCGGTCTGCCATTGATCTCTCCCTGGGCCCAGAAATGCCCGTCGGCGGACATCATGATGTGCAGCGTGGATCCCTCGGCGCGTTGTTCCGGGCCGATAACCCGCTGCTTGACGTCGGTGGCGATCCCTCCGATCTCGCGGCTATATCCGAACAGAACAAGAACAATGCCGAAGATCGCGATCCACCCCACCGCCATTCCCAGCGCTCCGCGCAGCGACACGCGCCGCGCGAGCAAGGCGGAGATCACCAGCGTGGAGGCCAGCAAGTACCAGAGAACATCGGCGCTTTGATCGACCGTCATAGACGGACTGCGTGCGAAGCCATGAACCCCACCCTTTCGTTTTCAGGCCTCTTCGATCTGGCCATCATAGGCCGGACGGACAGACGGCGGCAAGACGGCGCACAGCCGCCCATAATCCATGCTGTTGTCCATATGGGTGAGGAATGCGCGGCGCGGCCCGACGCGCGTGATCGCATCAAGCGTCATGTCAAGGTGCGGGTGCGTGGGGTGCGGCCGTTCCCGCAGCGCGTCGACGATCCAGATATCAACGCCTCGGAAAAGCGTGACCATCTTGTCAGTTACTTCATGAAAATCAGTGGCATAACCGATTGACCTGCCATCGTGCTCGAACCGGAATCCGGTCGACCAGATATTGCCGTGGGGCATATCGACGCATCCTATCGTGATGTCGCCGATGGTCAGTTCATCGGTTAAGGGTACGCCGCTAACGATCGGCTCATAGCCTTCCCTGCCTTCGAACGCATAGGCGAAACGCCGTTGCAACAGGGCCAGCGCCGGTGCGCGTGCGTAGCCCTCGACCGGTCGCGCCATGTCCATACGGTGACGACGGTGGTGATGCACCTGCCGCAAGTCGTCGATGCCGTGGCAATGGTCGGCGTGGTCGTGGGTCCACAGCACCGCGTCGATTTCGATCACGCCGGCGGCAATCAGTTGCTCGCGCAGGTCCGGCGACGTGTCGACCAGGATAGTGGTCGTGTCGCTCTGGACCAGGATGGACACGCGGGTGCGCCGGTTCTTCGGTTCGGCGGGGTCGCAACTGCCCCAGTCATTGCCGATGCGGGGGACGCCCGACGATGTGCCGCATCCCAATATCGTGACGCGCAGCGGCATCAGGCCGGCCGTGCTTTCGTGAACAGGCGAAAGAAGTTGGAGGTTGTCGCCGCGACGAGGTCCTCGACGCTCTCGCCCCGCAATGTCGCAAGGAAACGCGCGGTGTCGGCGACATAGGCCGGCTCGCAGGTTTTTCCCCGATGCGGCACCGGCGCGAGGAAGGGGGCGTCCGTTTCTATCAGCAACCGGTCGGACGGCAGGCGGGCGGCAGTCTCCTGAAGCTCTTTCGCGTTCTTGAACGTCGCGATGCCGGAGATGCTGATGACAAGGCCCAGTTCCAGTACCGCATCGGCAAAGGCTCCGCTCGCGGTGAAGCAGTGGATCAGCGCGGGATAGGCCCCCTTCCCCATTTCTTCGGTCAGGATCGCCAGCGTATCCTCTTCCGCGTCGCGCGTGTGGACGATAAGCGGCAGGCCGGTCTCACGCGACGCATTGATATGCGCGCGGAAGCTCACCCGTTGCCGTTCCCGGTCGCTGTGGTCGTAATAATAATCGAGGCCTGTCTCGCCAATGCCGATCACACGGGGATGCGCCGCCGCCTCGATCAGTCTTTCCGTATCTATGTCCGGGTGCTCGTCCGCCTCATGGGGATGGATGCCAACGCTCGCCCATATATCGGGGTTCGCGGCGGCGGCGGCGATGACCTCGCCCCACTCCCGTTCGCGGGTCGAGATATTCAGCATGCCCGTTACGCCCGCCGCGCGCGCACGGGCGACAACCTCCGCCTGATCCTCGACCAGTCCTTTGTAATTGAGGTGACAGTGGCTGTCGATCATACGGGGGAAGCACCCTCGCCAACAGGAAGTTCCAGCCGGGGGAACAGGGGTTTTGGCGCCTCTAGCACGAAACCCGAGGCAGCAAGATCACGATACCAGCGGCGCCCTTTGATGCCGTCATAGGTGCGGACGTCGCGGGGTACGCCCATCTGGTCGAGGAGAGCCGCCGCACTGGCGGGGATAACAGGCTGGATTGCAATGGCGAGATTTCCGATGGCCTCGTACAGCACCGCAAGAACCGCCCGCATCCTGTCCGGATCCGTCTTGCGCAATGCCCAGGGCGCCTGCGCGTCGATATACTGGTTGCACGCAAACACCGCGCGCATCCAAGCTTCGATGGCGAGCGAAGGTTGTAACGCATCAAGCTGCCTTGGCACCTCCGTTGCGCAGGCTTCGGTAACGCTGGCGAGCAGCGCCGCATCTTCAGGGGTCTGCTCGAACCCATCGGCAGACAGTTGTCCCTCGCAGTTCTTCGCAATGAAGCTCAATGTCCGCTGCGCAAGGTTGCCGAAGCTATTGGCGAGATCACTGTTTGATTTCAAAACAATGGCTTCCGGGCTATAGCTTCCATCGTTGCCAAAGGTGACCTCGGCGAGCAGGAAATAGCGCAACTGATCGACGCCAAACCGCTCCGCCAGTTCCAGCGGGTCCGCGACATTGCCGACCGATTTGGACATCTTCTCGCCCCGATTGAGCAGGAAACCGTGCCCGAATACGGTTCTGGGCAGCGGCAGCTTCGCGCTCATCAGGAAAGCGGGCCAGTATACGGCGTGGAAACGCACGATGTCCTTGCCGATGATGTGAATGATGTCGCCGTTATCGGCCCAGTATCGCGCCATGCGATCGGCATCGTCAGGATATCCGCACCCGGTCAGATAGTTGGTGAGTGCGTCGACCCACACATACATCACATGGTCCTGACTGCCCGGCACCTTGACGCCCCAGTCGAAGCTGGTGCGCGAAACGGAAAGGTCCGCAAGGCCGCCCTCGACGAAGCGCATCACCTCGTTGCGGCGGCTTTCCGGCTGAATGAACTCCGGATGCGCCCTGTAGAGCTCGAGCAAGGGTTCCTGAAATTTCGAAAGCCGAAAAAACCAGCTTTCCTCGACCGTCCATTCCACCGGCGTGCCCTGCGGAGAAAGCTTTGCGCCCCCTTCCCCGTCGATCAGTTCCTTCTCGTCATAAAAAGCCTCGTCCCGTACGGAATACCAGCCTTCGTAACGTCCAAGATAAAGGTCGCCATTCGCCTCCATCGCTTGCCACAGGGCCTGACTGGCGCGGTGATGGTCCGGTTCCGTGGTACGAATGAAACGATCACATGATATATTAAGTGCGTTGCACATTTCTTTGAAATAAAATGACATTTCTTCCGCAAGATCCGCCGGAGAAATGCCCTTGTCCCGGGCCGTCTGGGCCATCTTGAGGCCATGCTCATCCGTGCCCGTTTGAAAGAACACGTCGCGGCCGGTCATCCGCTGGAATCGCGCGAAGGCATCGGTCGCGATGGCCTCATAGGCATGGCCGATGTGGGGCCGGCCATTGGGGTAGGATATGGCGGTTGTGATCGTATAAGGCTTGGCCATGCAACTCCGTCCTCGGTCTCGCGCGCTTCTCTAGCCGCCGGGCAGCGCGAGGCCAAGGGCTTATGCCGCGGCCGGGGCCTGTGCGGTGAGGGAGGCCACATGGCTGCACAGCTCGAACACCGTCGCAGCCGGATCGAGTGAGAGCGGAACGGCCTGCGCCGCAAGGTCGCGCGCTTGTTCCCATGCCGCGATCGCACCCGCCAAAGCATCGCCCCGCTTTTCCCGCGCTCGCGCGGCGATAAAGCCGGGCACCTGATCGAGAAACGCCTCGTAGCGCGCGCGCGCGGGCCGAGGAGACAGGGCCTTGGCCAGCGCGATTCGCTCGGCATTGCCGGGATCGCCCGTCGCCGCAATCCGGGCGAGCGCGTCAAGCATGGTGGCAACCCCGAGGCCGGAGAGCGCAAGCGCCCTGCCCGGCGCCCCTTCGCCGATACGGATCAGGTCGCCCCTCTCTGTCTCATCCATTTCGGGGGCGGCCAGGCGCAGGGCCGACGCCATGTCCGCTTGCCCCAGCGGCGACAGACGCAGCATTCGGCATCGTGACCGGATGGTAGGCAGCAGCCGCGAAGGAGCGTGACTGATCAGCAGGAAAACCATGTCGCGCGGCGGCTCTTCCAGACTTTTCAGCAAGGCATTGGCTGCGGATCGCTCCATATCGTCCGCCGCGTCGATCAGGACCACCCTGCGGTTCGACACCGACGGCGCCGTC
>DASULD010000077.1:0-3495 GCA_036278355.1 Sphingobium sp. | reverse complement strand
CTGGACATCAACATGCCATGCATGGACGGGTTCGAACTGTTGGAGCGGATTCGGGCGGACGATGCCCTTCGGGACATCGGTGTCATCATGTGCTCGGGATCCGATTATGGGCCGGACCGCGACCGGGCCCGGGAACTGGGGGCTGCCGGGTATCTTGTGAAGCCGCCGGCGTTCGAACAGTTCGAGGCCCTGGTGGCCGAAGTTCCAGGCCTTTCCCTGATCCGTCGTGACGGCGACATCATGCTGGTGAAGGCGGCGAGCTGACCCCCGTCCGTTCCGCACAACCCCTGGACATGATTAATCCGCTGGCCTGACCCCGGCATTTCCGCTACCGCCCGGGACCGATGCTGACCCGCCTCTATCAGTGGATGCTGGCCAAGGCCGCCCACCGCCACGCCGACCGCTGGCTCGCCGCCATTTCCTTCATGGAATCGAGCTTTTTTCCGATCCCGCCGCACCCGCTGTTGGGCTTGATGTGCCTCGCACGGCCGCAGCGCGCGCTCTGGTTCGGTTTCGTCTGCACGGCAGCGTCGGTGCTGGGCGGCCTGTTCGGCTATGCCATCGGCCATTTCCTTTATGAGAGTGTCGGCGGCGTCCTGCTTTCGGCGCTCGGTCTCGCCGACAAATTCCCGGTCGCGGCGTGCTATCTGCGCGAATACGGCGCAGAGATCATCCTCATCAAGGGCGCCACGCCGATTCCATTCAAGCTCATCACCATCACCGCAGGTTTCATCAGCCTGTCGCTGTGGACCTTCATCTGGGCGAGCGTCCTGTCGCGCGCCTTCCAGTTCATGCTTGTTGGCCTCCTGTTCTGGAAATTCGGGGCACCCATCAAACAATTCATCGAGAAATATCTGGCGCTCGTGTCGGGCGGGTTTCTGGCGTTGGTGGCTGGCGGCTTTCTGATCGCCGGCACGCTCACCGGTAATCATGGCGACAGGGGGGACGATCCATGCAGCCGCGCCGCTGCCGCCGTGCCCGCCAATCCAAACTGATGCAGCTGGCCCGAAGCCGCCCACTGCTCATCGCGCTGCTGCTCGGTGCGGTCGCGGCGACCGGTTTCGCGCCGCTTGGCCTGTGGCCGCTAAGCCTGATCTGCGTTGCGGGGCTGATGGCCCTGCTGGATGTTCGGCCCTCCGGGAAACCGTGGGGACCTCAGGACGCTGGCGCGCCTCCGGCCTCACGCGATGCCGGTCCGGGCGGGAGGCGTGCCTTCCTGATCGGGTGGAGCTTCGGCGTCGGTCATTTCACCGTGGGGCTGAACTGGATCGCCCACGCCTTCACCTATCAGGACGCGATGCCGCATTGGCTGGGCTATATCGCAGTGGTCGCGCTGTCGCTCTACCTCGCTGTGTTTCCGGGGCTTGCAACGCTTGCCACCGTGGCGATCCGTGCGCGCGGCTCCGGCGCCCCGCTGATTCCACTGTTCGCCGGGCTCTGGGTACTGAGCGAATATGCCCGCGCGAGCCTGTTCACCGGTTTTGCCTGGAATCCGCTGGGTGTCATGTGGCTTGGCACTGGTGTCGATCAGGCAGCGCGGCTCATCGGCACCTACGGGCTGTCGGCGGTCGCCATCACGGCGGGTGGAGCGTTGCTCGCTCTCGCGCGACGGCGCTGGCATGTGGGAGCCCCTATCCTAGGCGTGCTGATCGCCATTGCCATTCTCGGCCATGTCGAGCCCCGGCGGGCCGCGTCAGCAACCGGCATCGCGATTACCGTCGTTCAGCCGAACATCGATCAGAACGAGAAATACGGTCGGGAGTTCGAGGAACGGAATTTCGCGCGGCTGGCGCGGCTGACCGGCCCGTCCTCTCCCGATCGGCCGCGACTCGTTTTCTGGCCGGAGGCAGCACTTGAGGCCTGGCTGGACGTCGAACCCGAATGGCGTGCCCGTGTTGCGGGTTTGCTCGGTCCCAATGATTTGCTGGTAACCGGCGGTGTAAAACCGTTCATAGAGAACCGACCACGCGGGCGCTTCCTTACCGGGGCGACGAACAGCACATGGGTGGTGACGCCGGACGCGCGGCTCGTCGCCCGTTACGACAAGGCGCACCTCGTCCCCTATGGCGAATATCTGCCGATGCGGTCGATCCTCGAGCCGATCGGTCTGTCGCGTCTCGTCCCCGGTGACGCCGATTTCATTCCCGGTCCCGGTCCGCGTTCCCTTGCTTTGTCCGGCGCGGATGGCCGCTCCGCACTCCGCATGGGGGTCCAGATCTGCTATGAAATCATCTTCTCGGGCCATGTGATCGACGCGGGCGATCGGCCTGCCTTCCTTTTCAACCCCTCGAACGATGCATGGTTCGGCAACTGGGGTCCGCCGCAGCATCTGGCGCAGGCACGCATGCGCGCGATAGAAGAGGCGATGCCGGTTATTCGTTCCACGCCAACCGGAATTTCGGCGGTGATCGACGGGCACGGCCGCCTGACGGCCTTCATCCCGCATCGCCGCGCCGGTGCAATCAATTCCACCCTGCCGGAAGCGCTGCCGGCCACGCCGTTCGCCCGGTTCGGCAACCTGTTGCCTATATGCGTGGCGCTGGTGCTGGTGTTAACCTCGATCCTTCTTGCCCGGAGGCACGGCAGGCGCTAAGGCGACCAGGCACATAAAGATTTCTTTATACGCAGACACAGCAACTGACTGGGAAAACCATGCGTTCAAACTATCTCTTTACCTCCGAAAGCGTTTCCGAAGGCCATCCGGATAAGGTTTCCGACCAGATTTCCGATGCAATCGTCGACCTGTTCCTGTCAAAAGACCCAGAAGCGCGTGTGGCGTGCGAAACGCTGACGACGACACAGCTTGTCGTTCTGGCTGGGGAAATCCGCTGCAAGGGTGTGTATGAGAACGGCGCCTGGGCACCGGGCGCCCAGGAAGAGATCGAGTCCGCAGTGCGCAACACGGTGCGCGAGATCGGCTATGAGCAGGACGGCTTCCACTGGAAGACCCTGCGTTTCGAGAATAATCTGCACGGCCAGTCGGCGCATATCGCGCAGGGCGTTGACGCCAGCGGAAACAAGGACGAGGGCGCGGGCGACCAAGGCATCATGTTTGGTTACGCCTGCGACGAGACGCCGGATCTCATGCCCGCGACGCTTTATTACAGCCACCGCATCCTGCATCGCATGGCGCAGGACAGGCATTCGGGCGCCGCTCCCTTCCTTGAGCCGGACGCCAAGAGCCAGGTGACGCTGCGTTTCGAAAATGGCAAGCCCGCCGCCTGCACTGCCATCGTCGTGTCAACCCAGCATGCGCCGGGCTATGACCAGGGCGAGAAGGAGGCGGCGCTTCACGGCTATGTGAAAAAGGTCGTAGCCGACCTTATGCCGGCAGAACTGCTTAACGGCGAAACAGTCTATCACATCAATCCGACCGGCAGCTTCGAGATTGGTGGACCGGATGGCGACGCGGGTCTCACCGGCCGCAAGATCATAGTCGATACCTATGGCGGCGCGAGCCCGCACGGCGGTGGCGCCTTTTCGGGCAAGGACCCC
>DASULD010000076.1:0-2153 GCA_036278355.1 Sphingobium sp. | reverse complement strand
CATTACCAATTCTCAGACGTTGCTCACTCCACTTCTGCGGTTTGGTGCCCGACAATCCTGCTGCTCAGGCGCCGGACATTCACGGGGATGGCGGTCATCCGTGGGATGGCGTTGACGCGCTGATAGAACTCATCGGCGACGATGAGGGCACCGATGGAGACCCCGCCATCCTCGTCCATCTCACCGGTGGCCGGACCAAAGCCGTGCGGGATAGAGATCACGCCCGGACGCATCGTCTCGTCCGCCTCGGCGATCGCGGTGATCTTGCCGACATCGGATTCGAGTTCGATGTGATCGCCATTCTCTATGCCCAGATCGGCCATGTCGGCCGGATGGATATAGGCTGGATTGAACTTCGCTCTGGCCCGGACGCTCGGCATGCCGATCGTGCCGACGCTGTTGAACATGTGGCGCATCCGGCGGGAGCTGACGAGGTGGGTGAACTTCCTGCCCTTGCTGACAATATTGTCGGGCGTGATGGCATAGGCCAGCGCCTCTTCGAGCTCGCCCCTCACGTCGGCGGGCATCACGTCGAATTTGGCCGTGCCTTCCGGGCGAGGCGCCGCCACCCGCTCGGACGCGAACGGGAAGGAATTGCCGCTCGGATATTGCTTCATCTCGTCGAGCTTCACCCGGCCGTCGGCGGCGCGAATGGCGAGCAGGTCGTCGGTGGTCACCGTGTCGAGGTCGATCTTGGTCGTGTGAGTGTATTCGATCTCCAGCCCGAGCCGCTTGGCGATGCCGGTATAGACCTGCCAGTCCTCGACCAGCTCGGACCCCGCGGGCGGCGGCACGGCGGCCGGCGTATACTGGATCCAGTTGATGGTGGTGAAGACGATGGTGGGAATGGTCAGCGGCAGGTCCGCGCGCTCGTAGGGCATTTTCGGCGGCAATATGTAATCGCAATATTGCGAGGTCTGGTGCATGAACGGGTCGATCATCACCGAGAGTTCCAGCGACTTCATCGCCTCAACGACTTTCTTCTGGCCCGGAATGGCAACGACGGGGTTGCCGCCCTGGATCAGCAGGCCGCGGATCTGCCCCTTGCCTGGAGTAAGGATCTCGTCGGGAAGCGTTCCGCTCATTTCCTCGCGGTTGAGCAGCGTTCCAACGCCGCGGATGCGGCTCGGCGGGACATGCTCCCAGGTGCGCGAGGGCGGGATCACCTCGGGATAGATCGGCGCCTCGGGGCTGAGCATCTCGACGAGCGTGGTGTCCCCTTCGCGCAGGAAGCGTCCGCACACGACGTTCATGGCGTCTGCCAGATGCTGGGCCACGTTCGAGTTCGGCCCGAAATTATTGCCCGTGCCCGTGGAAACCGGCCCGCGCTTCGAATCGCGCGCGAACATCTCGGTGGCGGCGCGCAGCTGGCCCTCGGGCAATCCGGCGCGGTGCGTCACCATCTCCTCGTTGAACGGCTCGACCGCCTCGCGCAGCGCGGCCATGCCCTCGGGGCCGACATAGCGCTCGCAGAACTCCTTGTCCTCCCAGCCTTCGGCGAGGATCATGCGGATCATGCCTGCGGCGATCGTCGCGTCGTGCCCCGGGATCGGCTGGAGGTGGATGTCGGCATAGCGCGCGGTTTCGGTCAGCCGGGGATCGATGACGATGAGCTTCATGCCCCGCGCCCGCGCCGCCTTCATCGTGCGGACCGGATCGGCCATCAGGAAGTTGAGCGATGCGTGCGAGATCAGCGGGTTGCTGCCGAAGACCATCATCACATCGGCGGTATCGAAGCGCTGCGGGCCGGCTGCCCAGAAACCCATGCGCTCATAGGTAATCATCTTGGCGGACTGGTCGAGCGTATTGGTGGTGAAAAAGTGCCGCGATCCCACCGCCTGCATGAACGGCAAGTGGATCGAGAAGGCGGCGGAGTTGAAGTTCGCCCCGTTGCCGATGAACAGGCCCAGCGCCTCGGGACCGTCGCGGTCGATGATCACCTTCATCTTCTCGGCAATCTCATCGAGCGCCTGCTCGATCGAGATGCGCGCGAAGGTGCCGTCCGGCTGGCGCTTCAGGGGATGCAGCAGGCGTTCGGGACTATATTGCGCTTCGTGACTGTGAATTCCCTTGAAGCAGGCATAGCCGCGGCTCATCGCGTTATTCTCGTCGCCGCGAATGCTGACGATCCGGTCCTCATCGTCAATAGTCAG